>JAPOYQ010000934.1 GCA_026706505.1 Gemmatimonadota bacterium | reverse complement strand
ACGATTTTCACCGGCGCCAGCCTTGGATTCTCGCTGATTCCCAACGAGACAGTCCAACTGATCTACGCCGCGGTCTTCGTGGTCAACACGGCCATTCTCGTGTGGATTAAAAAGGTCTTTGTCCAAGAGGAGCAAGCATGAAATTCAAGACCAATGTCGCAATCGGCGCAGTCTTCGTGGCGCTGTTGGCCTTTGTCTATTTCTACGAGATCAAAGGCGGTGAGGAGCGCCGCCAAGAAGCCGAAAAATCCAAGCAGCTATTCGTCTTCAAGGACGGCGACGCACAGCGGCTCGAGCTGTTGCGCGGCGACGATGCCTTGGTATTGGACAAGGGGACAGGCGGCTGGAACCTGAGCGCGCCCATGACCGACGGCGCGGACCAAGAGGCCGTAGAGCGCTACTTGCGCAATTTGCTCGAGTGCGAGCGGGAAAAGGTGGTCGTCGATAGCACGGCTGCGAGCGCAGAGGAAGCCGCCCAATACGGGCTGGCCGCGCCGCGCCTCAAGGTGCGGCTGCAAACCGAGGACGGTGCCGAGCAGGTGGTGTCTTTTGGAGCGGACAGCCCCACCGATCGCTTCACCTACGCCCAAATACAAGGCGACAATCCCGAGATCTTTGTGGTGCGCGCTTGGCGCTTCGACAATCTCGACAAGCGCGCTTTTGACCTGCGCGATCGCCGGGTGCTAGCCTTTGCCAAGGACGAGGTGATGCAGGTGCAGCGGTGGGGCACAGGCGGCGCGACCGTGCTAGCACGGGCCGAACCTGACTGGCAAATGCGCGAGCCAGTAGCCGCCCGGGCCGCCGCCGACGCGGTGGACGGTCTGCTCGACAAAATCGACCAAGCCGAGATCGAGGCTTTTGTCGCCGAAGATCCAAATGCTGATTCCTTGGCCACTTACGGCTTGGGAGAGCGTGCATCACAGGTGGAAATCGCCCTGCTCGTCGGCGCAGACCGGGCCGAGAAGCGCTTGGCCATTGGCGGCGCGGACGAACAGGGCCGTTGGTACGCGCGCGACGCCAGCCGGCCGCAAGTCTTCTTGGTCGATTCGACGCTGGTACAAGAGCTTACCAAGAGCATCTCCGACCTGCGCGACAAAAAGCCCTTGCGCTTTGAGCGCGAGCAGGTCCAGCGCATCGTCTTGACTCGCGGGGATGCACCCGCGTTTGCAGCCGACAAGGACACGAGCGGTGTGTGGCATTTGTCCGAGCCTATGGGGCGCGATGCTAAATCGTGGAAACTCAACAGCCTCTTGAGCGACTTGGAGCAACTCGAAGTCGAGGATTTTGCCGAGGGACTGCCCGCCGAGGCCACTTCTGTTTTCAGTATCGAACTCCTCGGCGAAGGGCAAGCCCTGCTGACCGCTCGCTTCAGCGCAGCCGCCGGAACCTCGTACCTGCAACAGGAAGGTGACGACGCGGTGTACGTCGTAAGTGGCGATGATTTCGCCGAGTTGGACTTGGATATAGACGACGTGGCGCAAGCGCCCAAAAAGCCGGCTGTACCCGCCGCCAGCAGCGAAGAAGACCCCGACGACGGCGGCGCTGACAGTCCGTAATGTATCTCGGCGGTCTGCTCGCCGCACTCGTCGTCCTCGCCGAGGGGCTGCACGCCCAAGTCCCTCGGGCCGAGGCGACCCTGGACACTGCGGTTGCTCGGGTCGGCGATCCCATCCGCTTGACGTTGATGCTCTACCACGACGCCACTGCGCGTCCCGAGGCCCCGGACCTGCCCCAAATCTTCCGGGATTTTTCCCCCCGCTGTACTGGTTGGCACCAACGCGAGAATGAGGCCGGTTTTGCACTTTCGCAAGAATGCGAACTGCGTCTCTACGAACTGGGGCTACACGAGGTGCCGGCCGTGGCCGTGCCCTTTGTCACTGCTGCGGGCGACACGCTCCTACGCGAGACTCAACCCTCAGTCATAGAGGTCATCAGCGCCCGAGGCGAAGGGGAGGACCAACTGCGCGACATCAAACCGCCCGTAGCCATCAGTGGGGGAGTGCCGTTGTGGGTGGTCGTCGCAATCGGACTGCTGGCGTTGGTGCTTTGCGCCCTCGGCGGCGTTTGGCTCTGGCGTCGCCGCACCCCAGAGCCTCTGCCCCCGCCCGAGCCGATAGACTACGCGGCTGAATTCGCGCGCATTGCCGAGAGCGGTCTGCTGGAACGCGGTGATTTCAAAACATACTACTCGTTGCTATCGGAAAATCTGCGCCGCTTCTTGGAGGAAAGCCTGGCAATTGAAGCCATGGAGCAGACCACGTCTGAGTTGGCGGACGCACTGTGGAGGGCTGAGGTCGATGACTCGCTTAGGCAGCAGATCATCGACTATTTGGCCGCGGCCGACTTGGTGAAGTTCGCCCGTTTTCATCCGGCGCTAGACGCGGCCCGGCGCGCACCGGATGCCGGCCTAGCCATATTGCGCGCTATTGAGGAGGCGGTCGCAACCCGCGCTACCGAGGCCCATGCAGAACATCCGGTTTGAAAATCCCGAGTGGCTGTTGTTGCTGCTGCTGTTGCCCGTCTTGCTCTACAGCTATGTGCGCGCGCACCGGGGCCGCCAGAGCAGTGTGCAGTTTTCCGACCTCGGCGTGTTGCGCCGCGCCACGGCGTCGCTGTGGACCAAGCTCCGGCACGGCCTCCTCGTCTTGAAGATACTCGGCTTGGGTTGCCTCATCGCGGCCATGGCCCGCCCGCAAGCCGGGCGCGAGGTGCGGGAAATATCGGGCGAGGGCATCGACATCATGCTGACCTTGGACATCTCGTCGAGCATGGAGTTGAACGACCTAGACGAGGGTCAGAAGAGCCGCTTACAGGTGGCCAAGGAAGTGGTGGCCGACTTTATCGCCGGCCGCCACAGCGACCGCATCGGTATGGTCGTCTTTGCCGGCGAGAGCTTCACCCAGTGTCCGCTGACCCTCGACTATCGAGTGCTGTTGGAGTTTCTCCAGGGTGTGGAGATCGCCAGCGAGGAATGGGATGGCACGGCCATTGGCATGGCGCTGATCAACGCCTGCAACCGCCTGCGCGACTCGGATGCCAAGAGCAAGGTAATTATCCTGCTGACCGATGGCGTGAACAACGCCGGCGAGGTCGAGCCGTTGACCGCGGCTGAGGTAGCCGCGGCCGTGGGCATTCGGGTTTATACGATTGGCGTGGGCAGCGACGGGGAGATTCGCCGGCCCGTGCGCGGGGTTTTCGGCACCCGCTATCAGACCGTTCAGGTGGAGATTGACGAGGAGACCTTACAGGAGGTGGCCGCGCGCACCGGCGGCCAGTACTACCGAGCGACTAGCGAGGAAAAGCTAGAGGCCATCTACCGCGAAATCGGCGAGTTAGAGGCGACCGAGATCAAATCCGAAATCCACCTGAACTACTCGGAGCGCTTCGCCTATTTTCTCTACATGGGTTTGGGCTTGCTGTTGGTGGAGATGCTGTTGGCCCATACCCGTTTCCGCTCGCTGCCCTGAGTTTATATGCGCTTTGCGAACTTGTACAATTTTTGGCTGCTGTTGTTGCTGCCCTTTTTGGCGGCCTTTTTTGCCTGGGCGCTCTGGACGCGCCGCCGCGCCTTGGTGCGTTTTGCCCGCGGCCCGCTGGCCGAGAAGCTGACCCGCAACCTGAGCCGGAGCCGCCAAGTGAGCAAGCTCGTCCTATTGGGGCTGGGGACCTTCTTTGCGATCCTCGCGCTGACCGGCCCCCAGTTCGGCACCCAACTCGAAATGGCCGAGCGCAAGGGCGTGGACGTGATGGTGGTGCTCGACGTGTCGCGCAGTATGCAGGCCGAGGACGTCAAGCCGAACCGCTTGGCGCGGGCCAAATACCAAATTCGCGGCCTGTTGGACTTGCTTCGGGGCGATCGGGTCGGGTTGGTCGTCTTTGCTGGTAAGGCTTTTGTCCAATGTCCGCTGACGACGGACTATGGTGCGGTGGAGTTGTTTCTCGACGTGCTGGACGCCGGAGCCATACCCGTCCAGGGAACGGCCATTGGCGACGCCGTGCGGCTGGCCGTGCGCTCGTTTGAGGAAGGCGAGGGCCAGCACAAGGCCATCGTGCTGTTCACCGACGGCGAGGATCACGTGGGGCAGCCGCTGGCCGCGGCGCAGACCGCCGCCGCACAGGGCGTGCGCATCTTTGCCTTGGGTCTGGGGACGCCCGATGGCGAGCTGATTCCCACCGAGGAGGAGGGCGGCGGCGTGAGCTTTCACAAAGACCAGCGCGGCCAATACGTCAAAACCCGGCTCGACGAGAGCACCTTGCAGGACATGGCGCTGGAGACGGGGGGCGATTACTTTCGCACTACCTTGGGAGGTGCGGAATTGGAAGCTTTATATGGCCAGATCGCCGAGATGGATCAGCGCGAAATCGGCTCTACCCGCCTCACTCGCTATCAGGAGCGTTTCCAATGGCCCTTATTACTGGCCCTTTGCTGTTTCTTTGCCGAGGCTTTCTTAGGCGATGCGCGGGTGCAAACCCGCGAGCGGAAGGGGCGGTTCGCCTAATGAGTACACTATGGGTCCTCTTGGGGATTTGGCTGGTCGTCTGCGGAGCGACCGTGGGCGATCCCGTGGCCAGCAAGAGCGCCGAGGCGCTGGAGCACTACCAGCGCGGCGAGTACGATCAGGCCCTGCAACTCTACCGCGATGCGCTTCTCGACCGGCCCGACGCGCCCGAGCTGCACTTCAACGTCGGGGACGCACTTTTTAAGCGCGGCGAGTACGACCAAGCCCTGCGGGAATTTGAGCGCGTGTTCAGCGCCGAGGAGCAGAAAATCCAGGCGCAGGCCCATTACAACATGGGCAATAGCTTCTTTCAGCAGCAAGCGTTTGAACAAGCCGTCGCCGCGTACAAGCAGGCGCTGGAGCTAGACGCTGACGACGAGGATGCAAAGGTGAACTTGGAACTGGCGCTGGAGAAATTGCAGGAGCAGCAACAACAGCAACAGCAGGATTCGGAACAGGATCAACAGAACCAAGATCAGCAACAGCAGGATTCGGAACAGGATCAACAGAATCAAGAACAGCAGGAGGATTCAGAGCAAGATCAACAGGACCAAGATCAGCAACAGCAGCAAGATTCAGAGCAGGATCAACAGGATCAGCAGCAACAGCAACAAAGTGAGCAGGACCAACAGCAGGAGGAGCAGCTCGCCGAGCAGCAGTCTATTAGCCCCGAGGAAGCTCAGCAGCTCATGGATGCACTCAAAAACCGCGAGTTGGAAGCTCAGAAGCGCCGATTTCGCGCCACTGGCAAGGCGCAGACTAGGGACTGGTGAGCGCACGTCTAGCCATCTCGTTAGTGCTGTGGGCGCTGGCGGCATCCAGCGTTGCAGCGGCGACGATTCAGTTCGAAGCATCCGTCGACCGCACGCGCGCTAATCAGGGCGAGCCGATTCGTCTGACGCTCCGCATCACCTCCGACGAGCAGTTGAGCCAGGTGACGCCAGCGTTCGATCTAAAGGATTTCCACGTTGATGGGCCAGCCACTAGCACGCGGATGGAGATGAGAAACACCAACATCACCTTCACCCGAGAGCTAACATACGCCCTCTATGCCAAGCAGGCTGGCACCTTTACCATTGGCCCGTTCCAGCTAGAAATGGACGGCGAGCGCTATCAGACCAAGCCCATTACCCTCGAGATCGTCCGCGGCACTAGTAGCGCGCAAGCCGGCCAGGCAGAGAGCCCCATCTTTGTGTTGGCGCGCGCCGACCACGAGCGGGCCTACGTGGGGCAGCAGGTCACCGTGTCCTACGACCTGTTCTACCGCATCCAGCCGCGCAACGTCAGCTTCAACAAGCTGCCGACCTTTGTCGGGTTTTGGACCGAAGATCTCTTTGTCGCCCAACAGCTAGATTCGCATCAGGAGGTGCGCGGCGGCGTGTCCTACAACGTCGCGCCACTGCGCCGCGTGGCCCTTTTTCCCACCGGCGCGGGAACACACGCCGTCGGCACGTTGGCCGTTTCCTGCGACATTCCTCAACAGCGCTCGCGCCGCGGTGGCGTGCTCGACGACTTTTTCGCTGGCGATCCGTTTTTTGGCCGCTCTCGCTCGGTGCTTCTGCAAAGCGAGGAATTACAAATCGAGGTGCTGCCGTTGCCAGAGCAGGGCCGCCCCGAGGAATTTACCGGCGCGGTGGGGCGCTTCCAGCTCAGCGTCGAAGCCCAGCCGACTCAGGTTGCGGTCGGAGATCCGGTAACGCTGCGAGTGCTGGTCGAGGGCGAGGGCAACATGGCCGCGGTGCAGCCTCTGCAAGTAGATGCTGCCGCTGGCGTCAAGCTTTACGACCCCAAGGTCGAAGAGGAAGAGCGGATCACCAATGGCGTGTACGGAGGCCGCCGCCTCTTCGAGTACATCTTGATTCCCGAGCAGGACGGCACCGTGAACATCCCGCCGTTGCGCTTTGCGTACTTCGACCCACACCAAGCGCGCTACGAGGTCCTCGAATCCGATCCCATCGCCATTCACAGCAAGGGGAACGTCGAGGGGGAAGGGGTGAACTACGGGTTGAGCCGGCGCGACATCGAGGCCGTAGGCGAGGACATCCGCTACATCAAGCCCGACGCCGAGGCCCTCATCGCGGCTACCATGCTACACGAGAGCTATTGGTTTTGGTCCTTGCAGGGCGCGCTGCCCCTCGCCTTCTTTGCCCTGCTTGTGTGGCAACGCCACCAGCGGCGCTTGCAGGGCGATGTTGCGTACGCGCGCCAGCGCCGAGCCAAAGGCGAAGCTGGCCGCCGCCTAGCCCGCGCCGATGCCTTGCTTGAGGTCGGCACTGAGGCCGAGTTCTACGGCGAGGTCCGCGCCGCCGTGCTGGAATTCGTGGCCGACCGCCTCAACCTCGCGGCAGCCGGTCTGACTATTGAGGTCTGCGCCGATGCCTTGACGGCGCGCCAAGTCGAGCCCGAGACGATTGAAGCGTTGCGCGATCTGCTGACGCGCTGCGACTTTGCGCGCTTTGCGCCCGCGGGTGGCCCGCCGACGGATCGGGCTGCGGCGCGGCGCTTGGCAGAAGAGGTGATCGCGGGTTTGGAGAAGCGAATATGATGCGCGCACTGACGCTGTTGCTCCTGTTGGGCACTCAACTCCACGCCGGGGCCGCGGCCGGGCAGTACAACGAGGCCAACGCGCTCTATCGGGATGGAGATTTTGCCGCAGCTCGGCGCAGCTACTTGGCGGTGGTGGACGCTGGGGTGCAAGACGCGCGGCTCTACTACAACCTGGGCAATGCCTGCTTCAAATCCGGGAAGCTCGGCGAAGCTATTCTCTGGTATGAGCGAGCGCGGCGCTTGCTGCCGCACGACGAGGACATTGAGGCCAATTTGCGCTTCGCCAACCTAGTGAAGAAGGACCGCGACCCGCAAACTGAGGACGGCCTCGGCGCGCTGGTAGCTGCGCTGGTTGCCGCCTACTTCTGGCCTACGTTTAACCAGCTCAGTCTGCTGTTCGTCGCGGCCTTTTTCGCGGTTTTTGTCTTGGGGGTGCGGTGGTTGTTCGCGCAGGCGCGCCCCGGTGCGCTGTGGCTAGGCGGGGTTTTGCTTTGTGCGGGGCTGAGTGTCGGGTCCGCGCTGTGGCTGGGGACGCGCCTCCACCATCAGGCGCAGACGAGCGAAGCCATCATCACAGTTGACATGGCGCACGCACGCTCCGGCCCCGACCTTGGGCAGACGGAAGTCTTTGTCGCGCACGAAGGTACCAAGGTGCGCTTAGTGCGGCAGGAGGGCGGGTGGATGCTGGTGCGGCTGGCCAACGGCCTCGGCGGGTGGATGCCGGCGGAAGCTATGACGCGGATCTGAACTTAACGACAACTCTTTCGCGTAGATCAAACCACAACCAAAAACAAGGATAAGCCATGAGCACGCTCAAAGTAGGTATCGTCGGCGTTGGCGGGATCGCCCGCACGCACATTCCCGGCTGGGAGGATTCTAGCGAGGCCGAGTTGATCGCTGGCAGCGATATTAGCGAGGAGGCGCTGAAGCGCTTTGGCGCAGAAAACGGGGTCACCAAACTGCACACCGACCCGGAGGCGCTGTTCAGCGACCCCGATATCGACATTATCGACATCTGCACGCCCAACATGTATCACGCCCCCTTGGCCATTGCCGCGCTGTCGGCTGGCAAGCACGTGATCTGCGAAAAGCCTTTGGCTCCCACGCCCGAGGATGTTAACCAGATGATCGCGGCGCGCGATGCCTCGGGCAAGGAGCTGATGACCGCGCAGCACTTTCGCTTTCATGGCTCGTCCCGCGCGCTAAAGGACGAGATAGATACAGGAGCGCTCGGCGACATCTACCACGCCCGCAGTTGGATGCTGCGCCGGGCTGGGGCACCGGTTGGCGATGGGTTTATTCTCAAGGAGCACAGCGGCGGCGGGCCCTGCATTGACATTGGGGTCCACATCCTCGACCTGACCTTGTGGTTTATGGGGCATCCCAAGCCAGTGGCTATTTCAGGGGTGGCTCGCGCTGAATTGGCGCACCAAGAAGGGGCTTTCAGCCAATGGGGCCGCCAGCCGATCCCATCCCACTACGATGTCGAGGATTTTGCCGCGGCCTTTGTGCGCTTTGACAACGGCGCGACGTTGATCTTGGAGGTGAGCTGGCTTTTGCACCACCCCGTCGAGGGCGAGGCCATGCAGATGTGGCTCTACGGGAACCGAGGCGGCGCGCACTGGCCCCAGTGCTCGATTTACGAGAGCAACAACCAGACCCGCCAGCAGTACGACCGCAAGCTCATGCTGATGTACGACGGCCTCGAAGCCCACGCGCAGGAATGCGTGGAGTTCGCCGCGGCGATTTCCCAAGGGCGGCCCTCGCCGGTGCCGCCGGAACAATCCCTACAGGTGATGAAGATCCTCGATGGGATCTACCGGAGCCAAGAGGCGGGGGGGGAAGTGCGGCTGGACTGAGGGGTGGCTGACGGCTAAGCGGGAAATCGGATGCACTGGCGCGAGGGTTTGAGACTGTTCAAGCAGTTCGCGTATATTGTCGTAAGATAAAGGAACGGATGAAATACCCTAGTGAAGGGGAATGCAATGAGCCTCAAAATTGAGAGCATAACGCTGGAGCGATTCCGCGCATTCCGCGAGTTGACCATCCGCGGCTTGGGGGGTGTGAACCTGATTACAGGGAAGAACAACACCGGGAAATCATCTGTTCTCGAAGGGCTGCGTCTTCTCGCCAACGATGCCACGCCTGACGTGATTTACGACATACTCAGATACCGCGAAGAAAATATCGAGGAAGCAGAGGAAGAAGGGCACCCCACTGACCCCGATAGCTTATTCCTATTCTCTGGGCTGTTCCACGGATTTCCCTTGCTTTCAGAGGATCCTGAGCTGATTGCCATTTCAACTAGTGGCAAGTCGAGTCCGATGAGCATGACAATACACTTGGATTGGGTCTTAGAGGAACCCGACTCGGACGGAACGAATTTGGTCCTTCTTGATAAACCGGAACCAGACGGTATAGCTGCTTTGAGAGTCGAGACACAAGACGCAACAAGAATCCATCGACTTGATCGTTTTGGCAGATACCTTCATCCGATGCACAGAGCACGTTTTAAATCATCTAATGGAACCCGGATGCCCTGTATCTTCGTCAGTCCCTACAGCGGAGAAAGCACAGGAGCGTTGGGGCCATTGTGGGATAAAATCGCGCTATCTGACCGGGAG
>JAPOYQ010000538.1:1653-9683 GCA_026706505.1 Gemmatimonadota bacterium | reverse complement strand
GCCATGCCAATTTCTACGACGCTTCCGGCGCTGGACGCGCCGCTGGCGTCGCTGAGAATGCGTCCTCGCCCTCGCCTACGGTGATGGCGGAAAACTGTACGTATCCCCACATGTGGGGCTCGTGCATATTGATCACCCCCATCGGCGACCACACCCAATTGTCGCAGGGAACGCCTTCCCTTTTCAAATAACCGCCCTTGTAGCGCTCGAACTCCCACTCGACGCGAGAGAAGTTGACCCGCCAGCGGTCGCCGGGATTAGGAGGACAGGCAGTGCCAGCGTATCGCTCCATGCTACTCCAAGGAATAGCCACCTCCACCGACCAGCCCCGATCCACATCGTCCGAGCAGTTGAGGGTGCCGTCGATCTGCACGGCGTGCTTGATGCCCTCAAAGTCGAAGCCCCAATCGGCCTCGCCGCCGCGATTGTATTGCTTGGGCAGATAGAGATCCCAAGCCACGTTGAGCGGGTTGATCTCAAATTCCATATAGTGCTCGCCATCGTCGTCCGGGTCGATGAAGATCTCAAAATCATTGTCATTGCAAATGACCGAGTCTCGCTTGGTCAGCGTGCCCCACACGTGCGGCTCTTCCATATCAGCACCAAAGTAGAAATAGTCGTCGTCCCACAGCATGGCGACCCGAGTGGCAAAGCGAGGCAAGGGCTTTTTGTCCCCTTCGATATCGACGAACAAAGGGGTGCGAGGGGCACGCTTCCAAGACGCTTCAGTGAGGTGGCCGTCGATGGTGAGCGCTTCTTTGGCTCGGTAACACATGTATTGTTCGGGGATGATCTGGCTCATTGATCGTTTCCTTGTTTTTTGAGAATAGGCCGGGTGAGGTCTGAGAGGCGCAATCGCTGCTTGCCCTGCTCGTCAAAATTGTCTGGGGCTAACCAAGCCAAGAAGGCTTGCTCTAGCTCCGGCCACTCTGAATCAATGGCTGCGTACCACGCAGTGTCCCGATTGCGTCCATTATAGACCGTTGCCTGGCGAAAAATCCCCTCAAACGAAAATCCCAGCCGTTGGGCGGCCATTCGCGACGCTTTGTTCAGGCTGTCGCACTTCCAACAATAGCGCCGATAGCCCAATTCGAATGCCTGCTTCATCATGAGGTACATGGCTTCGGTGGCCAATGGCGTTCGCTGTAGCTGCGGGGAATAGTGGATGTGCCCCACCTCAATAGCGCCGCTTGCAGGTGCGATGTTGAGATAGCTCGCAACGCCGCATGCTGCCTCAATACGCTTGTCCACAATGGCAAAGAACAATGGATCGTCCCCTAGGCACTTCTCGTTCATCCAGTCTCGGTAACTGTCTTGGTCGGAGAATGGGCCGTATGCCAAGTAGGTCCAATTCTTGCCTTCTGTATCAGAGGCATTGGCCTGATACAGGTCGTCAAGATGGCTATCGACTTGCAGTGGTTCCAACCGACAGGAGCGACCTTCTATGCACTCTCGCGGCGGATTGGGTGGCGGCGTCCAATTCGGCAGTGCGAAGCTGATCGGCTGTCCAAGGTTATTGGTACGTTCGCTCATATCATACGCAGCGCACTCTCTCTGGCCGCGATCTTCCCATGTTTCACAACGCGTCTTCGTGTCCTCGAACCGTGCAGCGATTAGGCACAGACGGCCGCGTCCGCATTCCAGCGGTTGAAAGGGGTATGCGCCTCTTGCGCCAGCCGGTCACGCGTGTCGCGCCAGAGCTTCTCCCACGTCGCTGGATCGCGCAAGACGCTTTCTGGATTAGCTCTACTGCGAGCGACAAAGCCGGGGAAGAGGTCGCGGCCCGTGGGCTGGCCGATTGGATTGTAGCGCAAGTCAAAGCTCCAGCGCACGTCGTCGCTGTTGTTGGCCAGCGAGCCGTGGATAGTGTGTTGAGTGAGGAAGAGCACGTCGCCGGGCTGCATGGGTACCGGCATCGCCGCGTCCATGTCCATAAACAGCTCGGGTATCCACAGCCCTCCCGGCCCTCCCGGACAGTGCGTTTGCAGCCCTCGCCGATGGCTGCGGGGCATAATCTGCAAACAGCCGTTTTCGAGCGTCGCCTCATTGAGCGGAAACCACACCGTCAGGACCTCCGAGTCGTCGGCTTCGGGCAGGACCACGCCGTTGTCTTGGTGCCAGTTGGTGGCGCTGACTAGGGCTTGGCCGTTGTGGTTTTTGGGTACTAGGCGCTCGGGCGGCTTGAGGCGCACGTGCTGGACGGGGTTGGACCAAATCTCCAGGCCGATGATGGACTCGACCGCGTCGAGGAGATCGGGGTTGGTAATGCAGCGAAAGACGGCTGGCCCAGCCCAAAAGGGAGTGTCGGCATCGATGCCCGTCTGGGGCAGGGAGAAGTCGAAGTACTGGGCGTGGATCTGGCCGCTCTCGACGACGATTTGCGTCAGGCGCTTGCCAAAGGGCAGGTCGTCATACGTGGATGCGATCTGGCCAGCTTGGTAGAGCTCACGAGCGAGCTTGTCGAGGACGCCGTGGTATTCGTCGATAATGGGCTGGATGACCTCGTCCACGTCGAGCATCCCTCTCACTAGTAGGTAGCCTTCTTCGTCAAAATGTGCGAGTTGTTCGTCCGTCAAGCATGGCATATGCTTTCCTCCGTGGGTTGCAGAATTCAATCCGCGCTTGAATATAGCGCGATATGGTCCGTTTGCGAATAGCTGAAAGGAGGAGCGGCGCTCAATCGGCGCGTCGCAATGGTTATTATGGAATTACCCAAACTCGACGAAGCCCTGCGCTTGAAGCGTTTGACGCCGCCGACAGACAAGGTGCGGATAGTCCTCGACACCGATACGTACAACGAGATCGACGACCAGTTCGCAGTAGTCCAAGCACTGCTCTCGCCCGATCAACTCGCGGTCGAGGCGATCTACGCGGCACCTTTCTACAACATCCGTTCGTCCGGCCCGGGCGACGGAATGGAGAAAAGCCACGCGGAAATCCTGCGGCTATTGGAGCGATTGGATATTGCGCCGGAGGGCTTGGCGTTCCGGGGAGCGACGGACATACTGCGGGACGACACACCACAAGAAAGCGGGGCGGTCGATGATCTAATCGCCAAGGCCAACGCCGCCGACCCGCTCTACGTGGTAGCTATCGGTGCGCTCACCAACATAGCTTCAGCTATCCTAAAAGATCCTTCTATCATCGAGCGAATCGTCGTGGTCTGGCTCGGCGGCCACGCGCTCTACTGGCCGACCGCGGACGAATTCAACCTTCAAGGCGATCTCGTAGCGGCACAGGTAGTCTTCGACTGCGGCGTACCCTTCGTCCAGATCCCATGCCACCCCGTGGCCTCGCACTTGCAGACGACGCTGACAGAGCTGGAGCACTTTGTCAAGGGACGGGGAGCAATTGGCGACTATCTGGTCGAGATATTCGCCGCCTATGCCCAAAACCACTTCGCCGCTTCCAAGGTAATTTGGGACATGTCAGCAGTCGCTTGGCTGCTCAATGCGTCGTGGGTGCCGACCGACGTGGTACACAGTCCGGTATTGACCGATCAAAAGACTTGGAGCCAAGATCCATCGCGGCACTTTATGCGGGTAGCGCGGACAGTGCGGCGCGATGCGATTTTTGGGGACTTATTCGAGAAGTTGCAGAAATGGTCGGAAAAGCTCGACGCATAGAAAGGCGATTGTCAATCATTGCGCCGGAGCTAGTCGATTAGTAGCATAAATCCATGGCCACCGTCGTCCTCACCGAAAAGCCCAGCGTGGCGCGCGACATTGCCCGGGTTCTAAGAGCCAGCCAACGCGGCCAAGGCTACGTCGAAGGCAACGGCTATATAGTCACCTGGGCACTAGGGCACCTCGTGCAATTCGCCGAGCCAGATGATTACGGCCCGCCTTGGAAGGGCCGCTGGTCCTTTGACCAGCTACCGATGATCCCCGAGCAGTGGAAGCTCAAGACGACCCGCTCGACCTCCGACCAGTACCAAATCGTCAAAAAACTGCTCAACAGTCCCCAGACGGAGCGCGTCATCTGCGCCACGGACGCCGGACGCGAGGGCGAACACATCTTTCGCCTGATCTACGAGCACGCCCGCTGCAAAAAGCCAGTTAGCAGGCTGTGGGTTTCGAGCCTGACCGACGAGGCGATCCAGAGCGGCTTCCGCGCCTTGCAGGAAGGAGCGGCCTTCGATCACCTCGCTGCGGCCGCGCGGGCGCGCGGCCAAGCCGATTGGCTGATGGGCATGAACCTGACCCGCGCCTATACCGTCCACAACAAGGCGCTCTGCACCATCGGCCGCGTGCAGACGCCGACCCTGTCCATGGTGGTCAAGCGCGATGCGGCGATTGCCAGCTTTGTCAAGGCGTACTTTTACGAGTTGGTAGCGCAGTTAGAAGAGGGCTTTGCCGCCAAGTACTGCAAGGACGGCCAGACGCGCATCGACAAGAAGGAGGAGGCCGAGCGCCTGCATCGCCAGCTCAGCCCCAACAAGGTCGGCACCGTCCGCAAAATTGAGAAGAAAGTCAAAAGAAACCGGCCTCCCCCTCTCTACGACCTCAACAACCTCCAGCGCGACGCCAACCGCTGCTTTGGCTTTACCGCAGCGCAAACCCTCGAACGCGCCCAAGCCCTGTACGAAACCCACAAGCTCATCACGTACCCGCGCACCGAAAGTCGCCACATCTCCGAAGACATGGTGCCCAAGTTGCCCGGTATCTTGGAAAAGCTAGCGCACCCGCAGGCCGCGACCGCGCTGGCGCGCCTACGCGGCGGACACCGGCTCAGCAGAGCATATGTCGATCGCACCAAGCTCACCGATCACCACGCCATCATTCCCACCGGACAACAGCCCGCCCCCAATCTGGCACCGGACTTCAAAGTCATTTTCGACCTAGTAGGGGCGCGCTTTGTCGGCATCTTCCTGCCCGACCAACAAGTCGAGGCGACGACCGTCTTGCTCGCCATCGGCGGTGCCGACTTTGTCGCCAAAGGGTCTGTCGTCTTAGAGGCGGGCTGGACGGTCGTCGCCATACGGCCTCCAAACACTGCAAAGAGTAAAGAGAAGGAGGAGGACGACCAGCGGGCGCTCCCGCCGCTGCAACAAGGTCAGCAAGTTCACGTAACGAGCATGGATGTGGTCGAAAAGGAAACCCAGCCGCCGCGCCCCTATACAGACGCCACGCTTCTAGCGGCGATGAAGAACGCCGGCCGCGAAATCGAGGACGACGAGTTGGCTGCGGCCATGAAGGAATCAGGGCTAGGCACGCCGGCCACGCGGGCCGAAACCATCGAAAAGCTGATTCGCACCGGTTATGTAGCCCGCGACCGCAAGGCGATCACCTCGACGGAGAAAGGCAAAGCCCTAATGGGTTTGGTGGCCGAATCGCTGCGCAGCCCAGAGCTGACGGCCGAGTGGGAGCAACAGCTCAAGGAAATCGAGGAAGGACAGCGGCCGGTGTCGGGGTTCTACGGAGGAATCGCCGACTTGGTGAAATCGCTGGTACCCAAGGTCCAGCAAGGTCCAGCGCTCTCACCTGAGCAAGCGGCGCAGGCACAGGGCAAGAAGAGGGGCAACGGTAAGGGCAGCGGCAAGGTGTTAGGGCCTTGTCCCAAGTGCAAAGAAGGCCAAGTAGTAGAAAACGCCAAAGCGTACGGATGCAGCCGCTACCGGGAGGGCTGCAACTTTACTATCTGGAAGACGGTGGCGCGCAAGAAGCTGACCGAAAAACAGGCGCAGTTGTTGATGGCCAATGGCCGCACTGAAAAGATGCAGGGCTTTGTCTCCAAGGCCGGCAAGAAGTTTGCGGCGCGGCTCAAATTCGACGATGAATACAAGGTCGTCTTCGAGTTTGATGAGCGGCCGCGGAATGGCTCCGCTAGGCCGGAGGGACGCCCCTCACCTCAAGAGAAGCCGCCAGAGGAAACCACCCAATCCACCTCCGCCCTCACCTGTCCCAAGTGCCGACAGGGTCAAATCATCGAGGGCCAGCGCGGCTTTGGCTGCAATCGCTATCGCGAGGGGTGCGACTTCGTGGTGTGGAAGGAAATGGCGGGCAAAAAGCTGACCGAGAAGCAAATCCACACCTTGATCGCCAAAGGCAAAACCGGCGTAATCAAGGGCTTCAAAAGCAAAAAGGGCGGCAAATTCGACGCGCGGTTGAAGCTGGGGCCGGAGTGCAAGGCCGCGTTTGATTTTCCCGCTAGCGCGCGCTGATATGGCCCTCCAACGCTGCCCTTGGCTCGACCTCGACAAGCCCGATTACGTCGCGTACCACGACCGCGAGTGGGGTGTCCCAGTCCACGATGACCGCAAGCACTTCGAGTTTCTCACCCTCGAATCCGCCCAAGCCGGCCTCAGTTGGTACACCGTCCTCCGCAAGCGCGCCAACTACCGCAAAGCCTTCGCCGAATTCGACCCTGCCAAAGTCGCCCGCTTCAGCGCGGTTACAGTCGAACAGATGCTCCAAGACCCCGGGCTAATTCGCAATCGCCGCAAGATCAGCGCGGCCGTGGAAAACGCTCGGCATTTCCTCGCCGTGCAGGACGAATTCGGCAGCTTCAGCGCCTATATCTGGCGCTTTGTCGATGGCGAGCCCATAGTCAACGAATTCCGCACCCTCGCCGATTTACCAGCCACCAGCCGCGAATCCGACGCCTTGAGCAAAGACCTCAAAAGCCGCGGCTTCAAATTCATCGGCTCGACCGTCATCTACGCCCACATGCAGGCCACCGGCATGGTCAACGACCACGTCCTCGACTGCTTCCGCCGCAGTCAGATTCTCAACGCGGGATAGGCACCCACACCCCCTAGAGAAATTGTCAAACTAGCGCGGCTTGCGTACCGTTTCCAACCCAACCTATCCACCCCACCAAGGAGCCTCTCATGCACGTCGGCACCCAGCAGTTCACTACAACGGACGAAGACCTCGAATATCTAGCCCGCCACGGGGTCTTCAACAAAAACGAAAACTTCATCACATTCCACCGCGAATACGGTTGGGACATCGAAGAGTTAGTCGCCAAAAAGGAGAAGTGCGCTCGCTTCGGCATCAACATGGAGATGGTCGCCCTTCCCATAGCCCAGTTCAACGTCAACGGCGAGGCCGTCCCCAACTTCATGATGGGCAACTACGAAGAGGGCGATAAGGAAATCGAACTGGTCATCAACATGGTGAGACAGGCGGCCGAAGCCGGCATCCCTGCCATCAAATACTACCTCTGCGCCCTCGAAAACCAGCGCACCGAAAGCACGCCCCCCGGCCGCGGCGGCTCCATCTACAGCACTTGGGACCTCGAAAAGGCCGACGCTGATACGCCGCGCTACGACAAACCGGTCACCGCAGAGGAAAACTGGCGTCGCATCACCTACTTCTTGGAAAGGGTCATCCCGGTCGCCACCGAGTGCAAAATCCGCATGGCCTGCCATCCCTGCGACCCCTGGCTGCCGCCCGGCTATAGAGGCGTCGATCGGGTGATGGGCGGCTTTGACGGCTTCAAGCAGTTTATCGAGATCTGCCCCAGCCCCTACCACGGCGTCAATCTCTGCTTGGGCTGCATGGCCGAAAGCGTCGAGGATCCGCTCAACGAGGTCCCCGAAATCATCCGCTACTTAGGCTCGCGCAACAAAATTTTCCTCTGCCACTTCCGCAACATCGTCGGCAAGCGCAATAAGTTCCAAGAGGTCTGGCCGGATGAAGGGGTGATGAACATGCACCGCAACATGCAGGCGCTCAAAGAAGTGGGCTATCAGCACATGTGCGTCCCCGATCACGCGCCCGGGCACAAGGACCCCCACAGTATGCGCCAAGCTTGGGCGTACGAGTTCGGCTATATCCAAGCCATGATCCAAGCCGTGATGGACGAGAATGGAGCGAGCGCGTGACCACATTTCGCAGCGTAGAGACCGGCAAGAGGCTACTGGCGGCCTCTTGCCGATCTCGCTAGGTAGCCTATGAACACCGCCCATCCCCTGCGCGACATCGAGCGCATCGATGGGCCGCCCGGCCCGTATCTCGCAGCAATCGGCACCATCTTCGCCACCTTTGGCGCGGCCACCCAAGACTCCGGCAATGTCTCCTATG
>JAPOYQ010000538.1:0-1614 GCA_026706505.1 Gemmatimonadota bacterium | reverse complement strand
CAGGTCGGCGGCGAGCGCTTTTTCGTCAAAACCACCAACCCTGGGGCTGAAGCATTCTGCGCCCACGCCGCCCGCGTGGCGCTCCTACACAATGCGGCCCGACTCAGGCGTAGCTGCGATCATCCGACCTTGCCAGCGCTGCATCGCATCGTCGAAACCGCGCACGGCCCGGCGCTCGTGTACGACTGGGTTGACGGCGAGTGCTTATACGGTGGACGCGACGATCCGCAATCGGCGCATCAGCGATTTCGCCGCCTGCCCACCGACTCCATTCTCTCCGTACTCGACGCGATCTACGATTTGCACGTCCAGCTCGTCCAGCGCGGATGGATTGCCGTGGATTTCTACGATGGCTGTCTGATGTACGACTTCGAGCGCCAAGCCGCGCACATCGTGGATCTCGATATGTATCACTTGGGAGCGTTCACCAACCAGATGGGGCGGATGTTTGGCTCGACGCGCTTTATGGCGCCAGAGGAATTCGAGCGCGGCGCGCTAATCGACGAACACACGACCGTCTTTACCATGGGCCGCACCGCAGTCGTATGCCTCGGCGACGACATCGGCGGTGCGATGGGAGAGGTCGTCCGGCGCGCCTGTCGCCAGGAGCGCGAGGAGCGCTACCGCTCTATGGAGGAATTTTACGCGGCTTGGCATCAAGCGAGGGGCCAATAGGTTCCGTCTGCTGTACCCTTTAGGTACCAACGCCGTATCGCCTAGCTCCCATTCTTCACTTCAACATCCCCACCGGCCTCAGAGCACATCCCCGCTGGCACGGTTCTTGTTTCCTCTTGCCTGTCTGTCCAACGGAAAGGAACCGCATGCCCTCCACTGTCCTCTCGGCCGCCACGCTTGGGATTGACGCATACCCGGTCCACGTCGAAGTCGATACCGACCGCAGCTTGCCGACCTTCACAGTCGTCGGCCTGCCCGACTCCGCAGTCCGCGAAAGCAAGGAACGCGTCTTAGCGGCCATCAAAAACGCCGGCTATCAGTGGCCGCGGCGCAAGGTCACCATCAATCTCGCGCCGGCTGATCGCAAAAAGGAAGGCTCGGCTTTCGACCTGCCCATAGCTGTCGGCGTCTTGGCGGCCTCCCGGCAGATCAAGCCCTTGGGGCTCGCCGAGTTCGCGCTCTTGGGCGAGCTGTCGCTCAACGGCAGCGTGCGCCCAGTGCACGGCATGCTTTCCATGGCCACATCCCTGCACCAGCAGGGCCTCTACGGCATGATCGTGCCGACGCAAAACGCCCGCGAGGCCGCCATTGCCAATGGGCCGCTCGTCTATGGCGTCAGTTCGCTGAGCGAAGCCCTAGCCATCTTGACCGGCGACGCGCGCCAACGGCCCTACGAATTGAATGTGGAGGAGGTGTTCCGCAGCAACGCCAACTACGGGGTTGACTTTGCGGACGTGCGCGGCCAAGATCACGCCAAGCGCGCCCTCGAAGTCGCCGCTAGCGGAGGGCACAATTTGCTCATGGTCGGGCCGCCTGGGTCGGGCAAAACCATGCTCGCCCGCCGCCTACCCACGATCCTCCCGGCACCAACCCTGCAAGAAGCGCTCGCCACCACCAAGACCCACTCGCTCGCCGGCCCCCTCCCCCCAGCCCCGCCCC
>JAPOYQ010000467.1 GCA_026706505.1 Gemmatimonadota bacterium | reverse complement strand
CCCCGGAATATACATCCCTCTGGCAAATGCACCATAGAAGTGTGTGTGAGCGCATTCCCCCCGGCACCAAGAACCATCCCCATCCGGCCATTGTCCTCAGCCCGGACGATCGCTTTGTGTACATTAATTCGGGATCTCGCACCGACCATGGCGAGTTGTCCGAGGAAGGGGCTTTTGCCGGGGCGCGCGAGTTGCCCCTGTCGTCGGCCATTTTGCGGGTGCCAGCGGATGGTGAGGATCTTTTGATCCCGGCCGCTGAGGAGGCTCTGCAGGCTTCGGGCTACTTGTACGCCGATGGATTTCGCAATGCCTTTGACATGGCCTTTGCCGCCAACGGCGATCTGTTCGCCGCGGACAATGGCCCGGACAGCGATATGGCCGACGAGGTCTGCTGGGTGCGGCAGGGGCTGCACTATGGCTTCCCTTGGCGCATGGGGGCAATGGACACAGCCCAGCGCTTCCCCGACTACGACCCGGCTGCGGACTTGCTCCTGCTGACCCGCTCGGACGCTAGGGATCGCGGCTTATTTTACAACGATCCGACCTACCCGCCCCCGCCAGTGGACCGTTTTGCCGATCCGGTCCTCAATCTAGGGCCCGACGCCGACCGCTACCGCGACCCTAGTACGGGCGAGGTGCGCGACGCCAGTGACGAGGGCGGAGCGGCCTATACTTTTACGCCGCATAGTTCGCCGTTGGGACTGGTCTTTGACGTAGAAGGAGCCTTGGCTCCCGAGTTTCGCGGCGACGGCTTTGTGTTGCGCATCGGTGGGGACTGCTGCAACCTGATCAACCCCTTCAACGACCCGGACGAGGATCTCATCCACATGGACTTGGAGAAGGTGGGAGATAACTATCAGGCGCGCATGACCCGGATCGTCGAGGGTTTCAGTGGCCCTATTGACGCCGAGATCATCGGCAACAAGATCTACGTGATTGAGTGGAGTGGCGGTCGCGGTTTGTGGGAGATTACCCTTCCCGGAAGTTCAGTCACGACCGTGGTGGAAGAGGGCGGCAGTGTGCCCGACGGGTACGCGCTGGCACAGAATTATCCCAATCCCTTCAACTCTAACACGACCATTGCCTACGAGGTGGGCGGCGAAGGGTTGGTGGAACTGACCGTTTACAATGCCGCCGGACAGAAGATCCGCGATTTAGTGCAGGATCAGTTAGCAGCGGGACGCTACGAGGTGCAGTGGGACGGGCGCGATGACCGTGGCCGAGCCGTGGCCAGCGGCACCTATGTATACCAGCTTACCGCAGGCAATTACCAAGAGAGTCGGTCGCTGACGCTGTTAAAATAATTTCTGCGGATTTTGTACCTGTGCAGCGTCTAACGAGGTAGGCTACCGTCCCGACCCCAAGAGCCGTTCCATGTTGCCGCCGAGGATCGCCGCCATTTCGGATTCGCCGAGGAACGGGCAGTAGTGCCGCACGTAGTCGAGACTCTGGCGGTAGGTCCAGTGCAGCAGGACGATGGGGATGTCCGTTCCCCAGAGGATGCGGTCGGCGCCGATGCGTTCGACCATTTTCTCCAAGACGGGCCGCATCTGTGGCATGGGGTAGTCCCAGCGCGACTGGAGGAACACGGCGAAGAGGATCTGGATGTGGAAGCGCGGGTGGCCGATGGGCGCGGCCTCGTACACCTCGTCGGGTACGTGGAGCTGGTCTTCGTCGGCGAACATCCGCCAGGAAAAGCCGTGGGTCATGACTACGTCGACGTCGGGGAAGCGGTCCATCCAGGTGCGCAGCGCGCGCAACTCGTCGAGGTAGGCGGCGGGCGACCCGGCTGCGCCGAGAGTGAAGAACACGGGGATTCCCAGCTCGGCTACGGCTGTCCACAAAGGATCGAAGTCGGGTCCAGTCCACTTGGGGGAGAGGTCGTAGAGGGGCCGGTGAAAGGGCATGAACTGCAGGCCCGACAAGCCGTGGTCGCGGATTGCCCGTTGTAGCTTGGCGACGGCGTCGTCCGTCCGGCTGGGGAACCACCATTCGGGCACGTGGGCTAGGCCTTGGATGCGTCCTGGGTGGCGTCGGCAGCAGTCGGCGATGTACTCGTCGTTGAGACCCATGTACGGGGTGCGGTGCAGGAGCGCCCGATCGATGCCGGCGTAGTTCATCTCCGCCACTAGGCTGTCGGCAGGGAAGGCGAAGTCCACCGTCCACGGCGGCAGAGCCTGCTTTACGTAGTCCTCTCCGTCCACCGTCCACTCGACGAGGCCGTGGTCTCCGGTGCGAAAGGCGGCGTCCCGTAGGCCATCGAAGCGCCAGGGGCGATCTGGGTTGTAGAGGCCCGTGGCGTCGGCCGGGGCGCGATCGGCGCGCCGCCAACAAGGCTGCTGCCGGGCATGGGCCATGAATAGCTGTAGGTGTCGCCAAAACTCAGCGGGGTCGGCGAAGCCTCCGTTGCGGCTTGGCGGTGGAAAGCAATAGGCGTGTCCATCGTAGATCATGGTGTTGTCCTTAGACGCTGGTGACCGGTTTTGTCGAGGGAACCATCCGGGGCTTGTCCTTTGCGGTGTGGAACGACGGTGCCCATCTTTTTTGGACTTTGAGCATTTTATCAAAGAGGGCGAATTCTTCTGCAAGCGCGTCGTATTCAGCGACGAATTCGGGTTCTTTCATCCATTCGTCAAGCAATTCTCTATGCGTTTTCATGTTTGAACTCCTCTCGTTGACCAAGGAAAAATAAATAATGAACCAGCGTAGCGCACTTTCGCGGTTTATCGGCATTCCGTTGCACTGGCAGATCGCCATTGCCCTCGTCCTCGCCGCATTAGTAGGGTGGGTGGCCGACGAGCATACGACGCTGTTTGGCGCGTCGCTCATGGAAATTCTCGATTTCTTTGGCAGCTTGTTCCTCAATGCGCTGAAGATGATCGTGGTGCCGCTGATTCTGTCTTCGATCATTGTTGGCGTTCGCAACATGGCGAGCCAGAATGCCTTTGGACGCATCGGCGGGAAGACGGTGGCCTTTTACGTGGCGACTGGATTGCTGTCGGTTTGCACTGGCCTCGTTTGCGTGAATGTCATAGCGCCCGGCGAGACTGAGTCGGCGCGGGCGCTGGGCACGGCGCTGCCAGACCCGTCGCAAGTCATGGACAAGGTAGAGGGACGCGGCATACGCGATCTGGTCGAGGTTCTCAAGCGCGCGATACCGTCCAACATTTTCGCGGCGGCGCTAGAGGTTCAACTGCTGGCGCTGGTGTTTGTCGGGGTCGTGTTTGGGTATTTCATGTCGCGGCTGAACGGGCCGGCGGGCGACATTCTACAGCAGTTCTGGGTCGGCCTGCACGACCTCATGATCCTGATCACGATGTGGATCATGCGGTTTGCACCCATCGGCGCGTTTGCGCTAGTGGGCAAGACGTTGCTCGTCTCTGGCTTTGCCGCGCTTGAAGCGTTGGGCCTGTTTTTCCTGACTGTATTGCTGGCGCTGGCAGTGCATTTTGCCGTGTGGTTGCCGCTGCTGCTGCGCTTGGTTGCTGGGATCAGTCCATACGAGTACTACGCTAAGATCGCGCCCGCGCAATTGACCGCGTTTTCGACTGCGTCGTCTTCGGCGACCTTGCCGGTGACCATCAACAGCGCCGAACAGGCTGGCATTTCCAACCGCGTGACCAGCTTTGTCCTGCCGTTGGGGGCGACGGTGAACATGGATGGCACGGCACTGTACGAGTGCGTGGTGGTGGTGTTCATCGCCCAAGTGTACGCGTTCGCGTCTGGCATAGATTTTGGCATTGCGGAGCAGATGATCGTCGTATTGCTCGCCTTGCTCACGTCGATTGGCGTGGCGGGCATCCCCGCTGCCAGCTTGGTCGCCATCGCGCTGATCCTGCCCGCGGTCGGCCTGCCGGTGGAAGCCATCGCCATTGTCTTGGCCGTCGATCGCCTGCTCGATATGTGCCGCACGGCCGTCAACGTGACCAGCGATCTGGTAGTCACGGCACTGGTGGCGCGCACAGAAGGCGAAGACTTGCTCCAGGATTGATGGGCTACAAAATGCCTACGCGGGAACTGCTGGCGTCTTCCAACATGCCCTCGGCTGCCACGAGATTGAGTTGGCCCACTTCCTCGGGCGTCAGGTCTGGCAACCGGTCTACTAACTCTAGGAAGCGCTCGTTCTCGGCTGACGCTACGAGTCCCTCGGTCAAGACGGCTAGCTTGTCGATGTAGTCTGACCGGGCAAAGGGCCGGTCGCCGAGGTAGTGGGCGTTGGGGTTGTCGAGGCGTTCGGCGATCTGAGTGCCGTCGGCGAGGCGGACCACGACTTGGGCACCGAACTGCTTGTGGTCGGGATCTGGATGGTGATAGGCTTGAGTCCACTCGGCGACTTCTTCGGTGCGGATCTTGTGCCACAGCGCGACGGTCGAAGGGCGGTGGGCGCGCTCCGAGGTATAGGAATGCACGTGATGCCAAGCGCCGTCCTCCCAGGCGACGGCGAGGATGTACATGGCGCTGTGGTCGAGGGTCTCGCGCGAGGCGTCTGGGTCCATTTTCTGCGGGTCGTTGGCCCCTGTGCCGATCACGTAGTGCGTGTGGTGGCTGGTGCGGATTACGACGTCTTCCACTTGGTCTAAGTCTATATTGCGGGCGTGGAGCCGGAAGCCGAGGTCGATCAGGGCTTGGGCTTGGTATTCGGCGGAGTGTTCCTTGGTGTAGGAGCGCAGGATGGCGCGCATGTTTTCGCCGGGATCGGGCAAGGGGACGCGGTATTCGGCGTCTGGCCCGGACAGCATCCAGGCGATGACGGCGTCGCAGCCTTCGTAGATGGGCGACGGTGCCCGCTCGCCGAGGCGTACCCTGCCGACAGCTTCAATGGCGATCTTGTTGGCTTGGGCTGGGGCGTAGGCCTTCCACGAGGTGATGTCCCCTTTGCGCGACTGGCGGGTGGCGCAGGCTAGGTGCAGGCTCTGGTTGATGGCTTGGTAGATTTGCTCGGCTGGCATCTGCAGCATAGTTCCCAGCCCGGCGGCCACGGCTGGGGCGAGGTGGGCGACGTGGTCGATTTTGTGCTCGTGTAAGCAAATGCCCGTTACCAGCGCCATCTGCACCTCGTAGGCTGTGAGTATGCCCAAGGTCAGCGCATGACCGTCGGCACCTGTTTGCTGAGCGGCGGCGAGCAGGCCGGGGATGTTGTCGCCGGGATGCGAGTAGTCGGCTGCGAGGTAAGTGTCATGCATGTCGAGTTCGCGCACGGCAACTCCGTTGGCGAGGGCAGCCCATTCGCAGTGGAAGCTGCGGTCGTTGGCCACGCCGAAGAGGCGGGCGCCGCTGTTGTGGGGATGGGGATAGCCCAAGGCGAGGAGGCGGGCGTTGCGCACTGGCGGGCGATTGATCGCGGCTAAGGCGACCGCGGCATTGTCGATGAGGCGATTGCCGATCATCTCGACAACATCCGCGTCGGCCGCTTGGTTGTGGGCGGCGAGTTGGGCTAGCTTCCAAGCCAATTGCTCTTCGCGCGGGAGGACCGTACCGTCTGGGTGGGTCTTGACGATGTGGTTTTGCATGATCTGCTTCCGTGGTTGGTGAGATTGAGAAAGAGAAATAATAGGGTCTGTCGCCGAGGACGGACAATCGCAAGGGAAGGAGAGGAATATGAAAGTCTTGATGCGGATGGATTTAGCTGAGGAGTTGATAGAGGAGATTCGGCAGGTAGCCGAGGAAGTGGAAGTGGTGTGCGTGGACTCGGATGCGGCGGCCTTGGAAGTCATGCCGGAGATCGAGGTCGTCTGCGGGCATATAAGTCAGGAGATGTTCGCGCGGCGGCAAAAGCTCAAGTGGATGCAGAGTTGGGGGGCAGGGGTGGACGGAGTGCTGCATCCCGAACTGGTCGAGAGCGATGTGGTGTTGTGCAGCGCCAAGGGGTGGGTGGGAGTGCATCTGGCCGAACATGCGATGGCGTTGTTGCTCGGGCTGACGCGGGGGATTCACACGGCCGTGCGCTATCCGGACTGGGAGCAGCGCTGGCCGATTCGCGCTGCGTCGTGGGAACTGGTTGAGCAGACGATGGGGATTGTGGGATTGGGGGGGACTGGGAGGGAGTTGGCGCAGCGGGCGAGCGCGTTCGGGATGCGGATTATCGCGGTGGATCCAGAAGACGTCGAAGTGCCGGAAGCAGTGGAAGCCTGTTGGGGGATGGATCAGTTTCACGCGCTGTTGGAACAATCCGATGTGGTGGCGGTCTGTGCGCCGTTGACTGCGGAGACTGAGGGGCTGTTCGACCAAGAGGCGTTTGCGCGGATGCGGAGCCACGCATTGTTGATCAATGTCACGCGGGGGCGGATCGTCGATGAGCAGGCCCTGCTAACGGCGCTTGCCAACGGGCAGATCGGCGGGGCGGGATTGGACGTGGTGCCGCAGGAGCCCCTGCCCGAGGATCACCCGCTGTGGCGGATGGACAATGTGCTGATTACGCCGCATACGGCCGGGGGATCGCCCAACCGCGATAGTCGTTGCGTGGCGTTGTTTTGCGATAATTTGCGGCGCTACTTGGCGGGGGAGGCGTTGGTGAGTGTGATCGACAAGCGCAAGGGGTATTGAGGCTGTAATGCGCTGAGAACAGTGATAGCGGTGAGGTTGAGAAAAAGGCAGGTCTTGGCGAAACTCACCGCTATGGACGATCGTATTTGGGGTCCAGCGCATCGCGCAGACCATCGCCTAAAAATGAAAAGCCCAGCATGGTCAGGGCGATGGCGATGGTCGGGAATAGCGCTAGGTGCCAGTAGATGCGGACATAGGCGTTGGAAACGCCGACCATCTTGCCCCAACTGGCCATCGGGTCGTTGATCCCCAGACCGATAAAGCTCAAACCCGCTTCGGCGAAGATGGTGCTTGGGATGCCGAAACTGACGGCGACCAAGATCGGGGTCAGCGCATTGAGCAGCAGGTCGCGGAAGATGATTTTGCGCGTCGGCACACCCAGCGCCCTTGCCGCTAGGGCGTATTCTTGCTCGCGCAGGGTCAAAAATTGTGCCCGCGTCAGCCGGGCGATGCCGATCCAGCCAGTGATGCTCAAGGCGACGATAATGGTCGTCAAGCCGCCTTCGAGGACCGAGATGATGAGGATGGCAAAGAGCAAGCTGGGAAAGGCGGTCATCACGTCGATAATGCGGGTGACGACAAAATCGAGCCGCCCGCCGAAATAGCCAGCGAGGGCACCGATCGGTACCCCGATCAACACGGCGAGGGCCTGAACTAGCAGACTAACGATTAGCGAGGTGCGGGCACCGTAGATTAGGCGGCTGAGATAGTCGCGTCCAACCTCGTCGGTGCCCAGCAGGTGATCCGGGTGTTGCAAAGGCGCGAGCAAAACCTTGTCGAAATAGGCGTGGTCGTAGGGGAAGGGCGCGAGAACATCGGCGAAGATCGCCAAAAAGGAGATCGCGATGACAATGGCCAGTCCGGTGACGGCGAGGCGGTTGCGCACAAAACGCCGGCGGGCGTCGGCCCAAAAGGAGCGGTGGATGCTGCTGATTTCGCCGGCGAGGGATTCGGTCATCAGGCCTCTTTTTTGCCGCCGAGTTTGACGCGCGGGTCGATGAGGGTATAGGCGATATCAGTCAGCATATAGGTGATGCCCCACAATAACGCCACCAGCAAGAAGGTCGCCATGATCATCGGGTAGTCGCGGTTGAGGGTGCTGGTGACGAAGAACTTGCCGAGGCCATTGATGCGGAAGATGCTCTCGATGAAGATGCTGCCGGTGATGAGGTTGGGTATTTCGGTGCCCAGCGCAGTGACCATCGGGATCTGCGCGTTGCGCAGCACGTGGCGCCGCATGACCTTGGCTTCACTCAGGCCCTTGGCCCGAGCGGTGCGCACGTAGTCCTCGCCGATGACATCGACGATGCTGGCACGGGTGTAGCGAGCAATGATCGCCATCGGTGCCATCGCATAGGCCAAAACCGGCAGAATCCAGACTCAACACAGCATGTTGCCATAGAGGCAGGCGCCGGAATTGCTCCAGCCGCCGGTGGGCAGCCACTGCCGTGCCACCCCGAAAAACAGGATAAACCACATCGCCACTACGAAATTGGGCACGGTGACGCCGAGCATCGCGCCAAAGGTCACGATATTGTCAAGCCAACTGTTCTGGTGGTAGGCAGCCAACATGCCGGCGGCTATCCCACAGCTAAAGGCCACGAGGATTGTCATCACGCCGACTTGCACAGTGACGATCCAGGTCTTGCCTATTAGCGCGGCGACTGTGGTCTGCGGCTGCTGGTAGGGGATGCCGAAGTCGAAGCGAACTGCGTGGCTCATGTAGTTGAGGTATTGCTGCCAGACGGGTTTGTCGAGGCCGTATTTGCGCTCAATATTCTCGCGTGCGGCCTTGGGCAGCTTGGCTTGTTGGGTGTCGAAGGGGCCGCCTGGCACCGAGTGCATCAGTGCGAAAACGATCATCGACACTGCCAGCAGCACAAAGGCTAAGGCGATCAGGCGACGGGCCAGATAGAAAAGCATCGCCTATGGCCTTGGGTGCGCTCTTTGGCAGTGGTCGCCGGTCATTATTGCGCTGCGCCAATGTATATATCGCCCCACAGCCAGTCGTTGCCGGAGTGTTTGCCGTAGGTACCCTCAGGCCCCGGCTCGCGGATGCTGGCACCGCGCACCGTGGGCCGGAACAGGTCGCCGGCCCAGCGGTGAGCGATAAAGGCTCCACCGACATCGTCGACGAGGATTCGCTCGGCGTCGCGGAAGAGCTGGTCGCGGCGCTGGGGGTCGCCCATTAAGTTGCTGGCCTCGTCTAGGATGGCATCGAAGAGTTGGTTGCGCCAAGAGTGGCGACCGCTGCTGACCCAGATGCCGAGCAGGTTGATGGGGTCGGCAAAGTCGATGCTATAGGCGACAGCCCCCAGCGCAATGCCAGTGGGTCGCTCGTGCAGGGCGTCCATAAAGACTTTGTTGTCTTTATTCGAGACTTGGATCGAGACGCCCAAACACTGCGAGATCGAGGCAGCGGCCGCTTGATAGACTGAGGCAATACCGGGATTTTCGTTGCGCAACCACATCACCTGTGGTGGGAAGCCGGCCCCGTTGGGAAAGCCAGCTTGGGCTAAGTGTTCCTTCGCCAGGCCACAGTCGAAGCGCTGGTAGTGGGCAAGTTGACCCTGGACATCGGCGGAGGGAAAGCCAGGCATGAGCATGGAATGGGCCGGCGTGGCCTTGATCTCGCCGTAGACGCCCTTGACGATGGCCTCGCGATCGATGGCGTGGGCGAAGGCCTTGCGCACATTGATGTCGTCGAAGGGCGGGCTATGCGCGTCGAAGAAGACATAGTCGGTGCCGATCAAACCGGGGCGCAGGTAGTTGGCCTGCAGCTCGGGGTCGCGCTGGATGGTGGCGAAATCGGCTGGCGACAAGGCGTTGAAGTTTAAGGTGTCAATTTCGTTGTTGAGATAGGCGATAAAATAGGTCGCTGGCGACAGATAGATTCCTTCTATCCGCGCCAACCTCGGCGGTCGATAGCCTCTGTAGTGTGGGTTGGCCTTGAAAACCACTTTGAAACCGTGGTCGAAAGACTCCAGCATAAAGGGACCGGACGAGACCGAGGTAGACGGGTCGTTGTTGTAGTAGGGGCCGTGTGTCTCCAGCGCCTTCTTCTGTAGCGTAAAGGCGTATTTCATGATCTTGGGCAGCGGCGGAAACACGCCCTTGGTCACAATCTCGAGGGTGCGGTCGTCCACGGCGCGGACCCCCAATGCTTCGACGGGT
>JAPOYQ010000882.1 GCA_026706505.1 Gemmatimonadota bacterium | reverse complement strand
GCTATCTGCTTGCTCAGCGTGGGGTTGGCGGCAGTCTATCTCATATATGCCAGTTCCTAGGAAAATGGGAGACATGGAGATGAAACGCGTTATCAAACCAACAGGACAGTTTAATATCGAAATCGAGGAAGTGCCGGTGCCCGAGCCGGGGCCGGGGGAAGTGCGGGTCAAGGCGGTGTGTAGCCTGATCAGCCGAGGATCGGAGATCGGCGCACGCTATACGCGCGAGCATGCGGTCAGTCCCGAGATTATGGGCTATTCGCTGGCGGGAGTGGTTGACGCTTTGGGAGAGGGTGTCAACTGCTACGCTATAGGGGACCGGGTAGTAGCGCTGGCACCGCACGCTGAATACGTGGTGCGCCCAGCGGTGTTGTCTGCGCCGCAGGACCAGCCGCAGGTGGTGGCGATGTTGCCTGGCGTGGAATTCGACGCGGCACCTTACTGGCCGCTGGTCTCGGGCGCGGTGACTTGGGTGGATATCGAGGAGATCGGCCCCAACCACACGGTAGTGATTTTGGGCCAAGGACTGGTTGGGAGCCTGATGTTGCAGGTGGCCAAGCACAATGGCAAGGGTCGGATTATCGCCGTTGATGCGCTGGAGAGTCGCTGCACACTGGCCGAGGAGTTGGGGGCCGACGCGGTAGTCAACGCCGCCGAAGAGGATCCTATTGACGCGGTGTGTAGGTTAACAGCGGGAGCTGGTGCCGATATCGTCGTCTATGCGGTAGGCGGTCCGGCGGGGGTTAAAGCATTCGACCAGGGGTTGGATATGCTGGCCGTTGGCGGGCTATTGCACCTGATTGGGCTTTACGAGGACGCGCCTTTGCCGCTGATGTCGGGCAAGATTCAGCGACGCAAGATCCTGGGCGGCTATTATGGACAGGGCATAGGTTCGGGAACCGCACGCCGGGCGATGGAGCTATTGCAGGCAGGAGTCATTCAGACAGAGCGAATGACCACGCACCGCTTTCCTTTTTTTGAGGCGGCAAAAGCCTTTGACTTGCTTTACAATAATATGGACGGGGCGCTTGGAGTGTTGCTCGACTGGGAGGGGTGAGTTGAACAAACCGGGGCCATCGGCCTTAAATTTTACTGATAATAGAGAGGAGCCAATCATGAAAAATTACGCAATCGTCTCATTACTGCTTTTGGCTGCTTTGTGCGCTGGTGCCGAAGAGTACTGGCCTCAGTGGCGCGGTCCCAACCACAACGGCGTCAGCGAGGCCGTGAACCTGCCGACGACTTGGAGCAAGAGCGAGAATGTGGTCTGGAGCAGAAAGCTGCCCTCTTGGAGTGGGAGTACGCCGGTAGTGTGGGGGGAACGGATCTTTTTGACGTCGCCCAATACGGGCGAGGAGATCCAGGGCGGCGAAAAGCTGCTTTTGGGCTGCTTGTCAACAGTCGACGGCAGCGTGTTGTGGCAGCGCACGCTCGCCGAGGGCAATGCCTATTGGCGCAAGCACAACAACACCTCGCCTTCGCCAGTCACGGACGGCGAGCGCGTGCTAGCCGTTACGGGTACGGGGATGATCCGGGCCTTTGACATGGAGGGTGAAGAGCTGTGGCACTACGACTTGCAGGCCAAGCACGGCGACTTCGGCCTGATGTGGGGCTACGCCTCCTCGCCCTTGCTCTACGACGGTAAGCTCTTCGTCGAAGTCCTACACGGGATGAACACGGACGATGCTTCCTACCTGATTGCCTTTGACGCGGCCACTGGTAAAGTCGAGTGGTGGCAGGAGCGGCCGACCGACGCGGTGCGCGAGTCCCCGGACGCCTATACCACGCCCGTGGTGCTCGAACACGACGGCCAAACGCAAATCGTCGTCTCCGGCGGGGACTATGTCACCGGCCACGACCCGGCTACCGGCGAGGAGGTGTGGAGGGCAGGAGGCTTGAATCCGGACAAGGAGCGAAATTACCGGGTGGTCGGGTCGCCGGTTGCGGTTGCTGGGATGGTGTACGCGACCAGTCGCCGCAATCCAGTGCTAGCGCTGCGCGCCGGTGGCACAGGGGATATTAGCGAGAGTCACTTGGCGTGGAAGTGGACGGGGGCGGGCGGACCAGACGTGCCTTCGGCTGTTACTGATGGTCGCTATTTTTATATGGTCGATGATCGCGGGCGGGCTACCTGTCTCGATGCCAAGACGGGCGCGGTAGTGTGGGGACCGGAGCGCACAGCCCAAGGGACGGTCAGCTCCTCGCCGGTCCTAGCCGACGGAAAGCTTTACGTGGTCAATGAAAACGCGGTGACGACTGTGCTTCAGGCCGGACCAGAGTACAAGATGCTGGCGACTAACGAACTCGACGGGGCCTATACGCTATCGTCGCTGGCCGTCGCCGGGGGGCGGATTTTCCTGCGGACGGAGTCGCACCTGTACTGCATTGGCCAGTAGGGGGCGGTTTGCAAACCGCCCCCTACGCGATTCCGCGAACTGCCCCTATCCCTCGGCCTTGAGGGCCGCAAGCAGGGGGCGGCGCAGGGCCGAGTGACTGGCGATAGCACACGCCAACAGGCCTGCGGCGAAGACCAAGCCGAGCGAGATGATCAACGAGGTCCAAGGTAAAGGCGTGGGGTCGAAGAGGCGGGGGGCCACGGCGATGAGGGCGGCGACGCTGCCTATCCCTTCGCCCGCTAGCAGGAGGAAGCCGTGCTCGTAGAGCAGCATCGCCCCTAGGCGGGCGCGGCGAAAGCCACAGGCGCTCAAGGCCGCCAACTCGCCACTGCGCTCGAGGACGTTGCGCAGAATGAGGATTCCCAAACCCAGAGTACCCAAGAGCAGCCCGAGCAAGCCCAGCGTCTGAAAGGTTGCCAGGTACGTGTTTTCGACGGCGCGGTAGCCTCGGAGGCGCTCGGCGCTCAGGGTGGCGTCGAGGCCGTAGGATGCTAGCTCCCTTTCGAGCGCGGTGGCGATGGTTGCTGGTTGTTCCGTTTCGACTAGGAAGTAGCCATAGCCTTCGCGTTCGGGGAAGTGCGCGGCGAAGCGATCCTCGGCAATGAGCAACTCGCTCTGGAACAGACTGCCGTCCAACAGCCCGACCAACCGCACGGCCACACCCTCCGCAATTGGGATGTCGTCGCCCAGACGCTTGTGCAAAATCCACTGCGCTGAATTAAAGTCGCCGATGGCCGGGATGACGCCTGGTTCCAAATCGCGCTGGAGCAATCGCCAGGGATTGGAGCGCTCGTCCGATTTCAGGGCGAGCATCTGCCGGAAGGGCAAACCGCCGCGTTGGATGAACTCGGTCGGTGCGCCGAGGACGCGCGGGGTCTGGGGTATGTAGAGGTTGAGACAGCTCACGTCGTCGCCGGGTAGGACGCGGAAGGGAAAAAAGCGCGCGGTGCCCAAGTCTGCTGATAGATCTAACTCGAAGCGCCCGTCTGTGCTATTGAGGTCTTGGTGCAGGGGAATCTCGGACTCGGCGATGAGGGAGAAACCGCCCGTGCCCGGATCGTCTGACCACTCGACTTGTCGGTGAGCTCCAGCGGCGACGATGACGAAGGTGGCGCAGGCGACGAGGGACGTACAGAGGGTGCTGCGGCTGGGCTTGCGGGTGCTGTTGAGGAGGCCCAAGCCGAGGCTGGAACTGAGGCGGCTCGTTGGTGGAGCGCGCAACCATACCGCGAACAGGGCCAATAGCGCCAATAGGGCCGAGGTGCCGCTGCCTAAGAAAAGCGCTGCTGCCGTTGCTGCGTCGGCCATACTGGCGAGGACGCTCAAGGTGAGAGCTATAACCAGACCGAGTGCGGCGAAGACGGCACTGCGACGGTGCGGGAGACGCGGTGCGGTGTCGAGGGCATCGGCGAGCAAGGCGCGGACGGGCATCCGGTGGAAGCGCTGCACGGTGCGCCACAGCGCCAGCGAGACCAATAGTAAGGTGGATAGATAACCCACCGCCAGACTGAGCCAGCTAACGTGGAGGGAGAGAAAGGGCGTGCCGATAGCCTCCAACCACAAAGTGTGCAAGCCGACCAGCATCAAATAGGCGTAGAGCGGAGCACCGGCTAGACCGAGCAGTGCGCCGAGCGCGGCCAAGGCAATGCCCTCGCCCAAAAAGCGTCGGCCTACCGCGGCGAGCGGGTAGCCGGTGGCGAGCAACAGTCCCGCTTCGCGCGCGCGTTGTTCGAGGCCGAACTTGCACAGCAGTACCACCAGCAATGCAGCCGAGGCAATGAGGAAGAGGCTGAAGCCGATGAAGAGACCGCTGAAATCCGTGGCCCCGGTTGATGCTAACAGGGCTTCTTGGCGGACGGGGCGCAAGGAGAAGCCGGCCGCTGCTGGAGACAGGCGCGCTAGCAGGTCTTGGCGCAAGTTCTGGTAGTAAGTGGACGAGGATGGATAGAAGCGGATGGCGGTCAGCGCGCCGTGGCGGCTGCCCCACAGGCGCTGTCCTGTATGGGCGGCGACGAAGGCTTTGGGCGCGGCCCCGTACTGATCCCAGTATGCCTCGTCCTGCGGGCGAATTTGCCCCATGTCGATGGGGAAGGGCGCATCCCAAGCAGTTATATCGCCTTCTTCCTGCAACCCTGGATATTCGGGTGTCAGGGTTGGGTCAATGGCCAAGCCGCGCATCTGCACAATCCCTTGGAGGCGGAAGTGGGCTTGCTCGGTCCGAAGTTCATGACGCGGGCCGACTACGTAATAGGTCAGAGAGGTCGAATCACCGGGAGCTGCGGCCAACTCTTGGGCCGTCCAGGCGTCGAGGTAGAGGGCGTCGGCTTCGAGGGGTGGCGCGGGCCGTCCGTCTGCGAGGTAGAGGCCGGTGGGATCGTCGAGAGCGGTAACGGTTGAGTAGGGGACTTGGCGACCGTTGCTTTCAATGGCGTTGGCCAGATAGGTCGAGAAGGTCGCGATTTTAAGCTGTAGGGCGGCTGCACTCGCCAAGGCTGCGGCGCGGGTCGAGTCGTCGAGGACGAAGCGAGTGCTGGTGAGTTCGATGTAATTGGAGTGCTGTGCGAGGTCCAGCTTGAGGTCGGCGAGAGTAAGATGCTGGGCAAGAGCGCGTTGCAGGTCTTGGTGTTGACTGTTGGGCGCGGCAATGAGCAGGGCGTTGACGCGGTCTTGTTGGTCGAGCGTGCTCTGGAGGACTTGGAGGTCGAGGTATGCGTTGAGCGGCAAATGCTGCTGTAGTCGCAGGCCGAAGCGTCCCGCCCCGCTGTCGGGCAAGACGCCGGTGAGCACCACGCGCAGAGTGGCGACGAGATCGCCGGTGGCGCGGCGACCAAAGAGGGATTCGCGGTAGGTTGGGCTGGGGCGCTCTAGCGAGAGCAGGACCGCGTCGCCTAGTTCAAGGCCAAGGGAGCGTTGCAGTGAGGCACTGACGACGAGCGAGGGAAACGGTTGGCCGGGCGTTGGCTTGAGGGCGTCGTGCAAGACGGGGCCGCTTTCGGGGAAGAGCGCTGAGAAGCGGACATCGATGCCTTGGATTTGTATGCCAGCGGCGAGCGCTTGGGTTGCGGCGTGGCGGGCGCTGCCGTTGAGGAGGATGACAGGTGCATGGCCTCCAGGCAGTTCGGTGGTTAAGTCGCTGCGGAAGAAGTGCGCGGCGAGCAGTGCGTAGTCGATCTGGCCTAGGCGCTCTAATGCCAAGTCGCGCAGACTGCCGCGCATGGAGTCGCCGACTAGGAGAGCACCGGTTAGGGCGGTTGTGGCGACCGCAGTCCCCAGCAGCAGCCCTAGGTGAACCCGCCAGTAGTAGATCAGGCTTCGACGCACGTCCCCTCGCGCAAGAGCAGGCGGCGGTCGCAGCGCGCGGCTAGCTCGAGGTCGTGGGTTGCAATGACGAGGGCTGCTTGTTCGGCGCGGTGCAGCGCAAAGAGCAGATCGGCGACGGTGGTGGCTGTCTGGCGGTCGAGGCTGCCGGTAGGCTCGTCGCAGAGCAAGAGACCGGGCTGGTTGATCAAGGCGCGTGCCACAGCCACGCGCTGGCACTCGCCGCCGGACAGTTCAGCGGGGCGGTGGTGCAGGCGTTCTTCTAGACCGACGGCGGTTAAAAGGTCGCGGGCGCGCTCGCGCCGGTCGGCTTGGGGAAAGGCGAGGGTGGGGATTAGGGCGTTTTCGAGAGCCGAGTACTGAGGTAGCAGGTGGTGGTTTTGGAACACGAAGCCAATGTGCTGGTTGCGGAAGCGGGCGAGTTGGGGTTCGGGGAGGGCTAGTGGGTCTTGGCCGTTGATGGCGATTTGGCCCGAGGTTGGAGGTTCAAGGGTGCCGAGTAAATGCAGCAAAGTGCTCTTGCCCGAGCCGGATGGGCCGATAAGTGCCAGGGACTGGCCCACATCGGCGCACAGTGAGACGCCGCGCAGTACTTCGACGGTCTGGTCGCCGAGGGCGAAGTGCTTGCAGACGTCAGTGGCAACAAGGGCTGGGACTGCGTTCATGGGACTTCGGCGAGCTCAGTCGAGTCGTGCGCCGCTAGTTTGCGGGACTTCGGCGAGCTCAGTCGAGTCGTGATGAAGTCCGGGATGGGGATGGCGCGGATGGTCTCGCCCGGATTGCAGACGCAGCAGGCGATTTTGAGTCGGCCTTGGGCTATTTGTTCTCCATCGCAGTGGAAGTCGAAGCGAAAGCTGAGGGATTTTTCACCTTGTTTTTCGAGGTGTACATGGATGTCGAGGACGTCTTCGAAGGAGACGGGGCGGAAGTACTCGCATTCGGCGGTGAGGCGAGGCCAGCTAATGATGTCGCCGTCGCGTTCGCTGTGGACGCTCAGACCCAAGCTGCGCCAGAAGGCGTGCTCGGCGGCTTCCATGAAGACAAAAAAGCGCGCAAAGTGGACGATGCCAGCCTGATCGGTATCGGCCCACTCGACGCGGCGGCGGGTGCGAAATTCGACGGACACGTCAGTTGCCGGGTCGGAAGAAGGTGACTAAGCAGCCGCCCATAGCGGCCAAGACGATGCCGAGGACAAAGGGCCAGCGCACGGCCGCCCAGCCGCCAGCGGGCGGATGTATGAGCACGGCGACGACTGCGTTGACGATGGGAGCACCGGCAAAGACGATGGACATGACCACGGCCGGCGTCCCCCTAGCCCCGAAGGCGAGCAGGACGCCCAATGCGCCGATGGCTCCGGCGATACCGGCGGCGGTGGACCAGAAGACGCCTTTGGCCGGGTAGAGCCAACTCGCGCCATTGTAGGCTAGGACGATCAGCGAGCCGAAGACCGCAGTGAGCAGATAGGCCAAGCCGACGAAGAGGAAGGCTTTGTAACGGCCGTTTACTGGGTCGGCCATGGCGATCTGGCCGGTGTGCAGCAGGACGCCGTAGAGGCCCCAACAAGAGACGGTGAGAAGAGCGAAGACGAGCCAAGTCATGGGATAATCCTTTCGCTTGCGCGTTTCGCCCATAATGTGGCTAGGAGACTCGCTGTTGTCGAGAGGTCACGCGGTCTCGATGAGGTTCTCAAAATGTACGCCACAATCGCAGAGCGATACGGGAATGTTGAATCGCGTCTCCAGTTCGTCGATGAGGCGTCGGACAGGTGCGGTCAATGCGCTGCGGTCGCGCGCGCCGGCGATATCGGGGTCGAGGTGGTCGCAGAAGGTCAGGGCCAGTTGGGTGGGACCGTTGAGTAGGACGGCGGTTTCCAAGTGTGGATAGGAGATACCCGAGGCTTTGCGCCGCCGTCGCCCGGTCGTCACGCCGTATTCGGCGATGTCCCGGCGGTCTTCCTCCGCCTCCGCCAATTGCAGTGGTAAAGGGCCAGTGCCGACGCGGCTAGGCAGTGCTTTGACCACCAAGCAGACTTCTGCGATATGACGCCAGTTGAGTCCGACGTCATCGGCAAAGGCGGCGGTGGTACAATTGTCCGAGGTGCAGTCGGGATAGTCATCGCTCAGGGCTAGCGACAGGTGGGTGCCTTGGCTGCCCTCGACGACGATGGTTTCACCGCGCAGGCAACTCTCGTTGAGTTCGCGGGCGACATCGGCGGTGTAATCCGCGAGAGAATGCTCGTCGCGGGCTTGGCGCGCTTTGCGCAGGGCGAATTCGGCGCGGGCGACGCCGCTGCCGCTGGCGGTGGTGCCGTGTTCTTGCAGAAAGTCGTCGGCCGCTTCGCGTTGGCGGTACTCGGGCAGGATCAGCGGGCAGCGGTAATCGACGCGGGTCCGCTCGCGCAGCCCATAGCTCGGGTCTAGTAGGTCTAGTTCGGCGAAGAACTGCTCGGGATCGACGGCGACGCCGCTGCCGACGCGCAGTTGCGTATCGGGATGGAGAAAACCGCAGGGTAATTGCCGAGTGCGGATCTCGCTGCCGTCGGCAAAGAGGATACTGTGCCCGGCGTTGGTGCCGATCCCGGCACGGACGCTGTAGGCGGCTTGGTGTTTTTGCGCTAGGAAGGCGGCGACTTTGCCTTTACCCGAATCGCCCCAGAAGGCGTCAACGACGATGATGGCGCTCATGGCGTACCTCCATTTAAAGAGTGAATTGGTTGACGCCCCTGACGATAAGCGAAATTGTAGCATAATAAAAATTTATATATCTTATTCTTAGGATAATTAATATAAATAAAGGACTCCGAATGGATCTCTACCAATTGCGCAGTTTCTATGAAATCGTCCGCGAGCAGAGCTTTACGCGGGCGGCCGACAAACTCTTTCTGACTCAGCCGGCCATCAGCCTCCAGATCAAGGCATTGGAGAGCGAACTGGACGAGATCCTACTCGAGCGCAATCGGCGGCAGCTCCGTCTGACGCCGGCCGGCGAGATCCTCTTTGCTCATGCGAAGGCGGTTCTCGCCCGGCTGGAGAAGGCGCGCGACGATATTGCGGCGCTCAAGCAGGTCTTGCGTGGGCGGTTGATAATCGGGACTAGCGATACCAACTGCACCTATGTTTTGCCCAGCGTGCTCGCCGAATTCCGCGCCCGCTACCCGGCGGTCGAGTTGGACATCCGCAATCGCATGTCGCCGGAGGTGAGCAACCTAGTGCTCAACGACGAAGTGGAGTTTGGGTTGGCGACATTGCCGGTCAAGCACCGCGACTTGGTCAGCGAGTCGCTTTTCGAGCGGCGGGATGTGCTTATTTGTCCCCCGGACCACGCACTGGGCAAAAGGCGCAGGATAGGGCTCAAACAGCTTGCCGAATATCCGTTTCTGGTCTTGGAACGCGGGAGCACTAGCCGGCAGTTGCTCGACGAGGTTTTCCAACGGCAGGGCTTGGCGTTGCAGGTCGAAATGACGCTCGGCGGGATCGAGATTATCAAGCGCTACGTGGAGATCGGGTTGGGTATTGCGATAGTGCCGGAGGTGGCGGTGGAAGCAGAAGTCGCCGCGGGGAAAGTACGAGCTATACAGGTAAATGGATTGGCCAAACGCCAAATAGGCCTAATTGAACACCGGCAGCGACGGCGTTCGCCGGCGACGGAGGCTTTCTTGGCGCTCTTGCGCGAATTTGTCAGCGCAGGGAAGATTTAACGCGCAAAGGCTGTTGTAATCAACTTCAAATGGCAAACCACGGTCGCACCGCCACTCTGTTGCGCCGGTACGCGCGGTCGCCGCCGTAGATCAGTGAAGCATTCGCAATATCCTGTCCGGCGATGCGGCTCCACCATGTAAGGGCGGTGAACGCATCGGAGCTGACCGTTTGTCCAGACTTGATCTCAATCGGGTAGAGTGCCGAGCCCTGTTCCACCAGTAGATCAACTTCGTGGCCAGTGCGGTCGCGCCAAAAATACAGCGGTGGCTTCTGGCGGTGATGGTGGAAGGCTTTGGCCACTTCGGCGACTTGGTAATTTTCAAAAAGGGGACCGCGCAATGGATGGGTG
>JAPOYQ010000528.1 GCA_026706505.1 Gemmatimonadota bacterium | reverse complement strand
ACTTGGGAGACTTCAGCACCGGCTTCGTCGCCCTCGCGGACAAAAATCGCGTCAAAAGCATGGCGCAACTCGGCCAGCCAGTCGGGCGCGATGACCTCTTCCAAGATGACGAAGCCATTGGTGTCCAGCGCGCTGCATTGCGCGGGCGTCAGCGGCTGGGGGACGAATCCCCGTTGCAATAATTCAAGGTCCAAAGAGAATTTTCCTCTGATTTTTTAATGTGTAGGGGGCGGTTTGTAAACCGCCCCCTACATCTGTTGCGCGAATTCGCAGATGGTGGTCACGCCTCGGTGGATGTGTTCTTCGGAGGCGGCGATGGAGATGCGCACGTGGTCGCGACACATCTGGCCGAAGGTGCTGCCTGGAGCCACGGCCACGCGCTGCTCTTTGAGCAGCCGGACGGCAAATTCGCCGGAGTCCATGCTAGCCGCGGAGATGTCGATCATTAGGTAGATCGCGCCGCCCGGGGTGTAGCGGTACAAGTCGTATTCTCGCAGGACATCGAGGGCGATGTCGCGGCGACGCGCATAGGCGCGGCACATGGCGTCCACATCGTCTTGCGGGCCGTCGAGCGCGTCGGCTGACGCGAGCTGGGAGAACCCTGTGCCACACGAGATAAACGGCTCTTGGAGCTTGGTGGCTATTTCGATGTACTGGGGATTGGCACGGGTGAAGCCCACTCGGTAGCCAGTCATGGCGTAGCTTTTGGACATGCCGGAGACGACGATGGTGCGTCCGTCGGCGTCGTGCGGCAGCGCGCTCTGATGCGGTTGGTCGAAGACGATCTGGCCGTAGATCTCGTCGGACAGCACCCACAAATCATGGCGCTGGGCCAAGGCCATGAGCTGGCGCATTAGGGTCTCGTCGTACACTTGGCCGGTGGGGTTGGAGGGGGTGCAGAGGAGGAGGAGTTTGGTGCGGGGGCTGACTAGGCGGTCGATCTCGTCGAGGTCGGGTAGAAAGTGGTTTTCTGCCCGCAGATTGTAAAAGACGGGTCGGCCGTGGACGATGGAGACGGCCATCTCGTAGTTGGGCCAGCCTGGGTCGGGCAACAGGACTTCGTCGCCCGGTTCGAGTAGGGCGAGGAAAGTAGCCGCCACGCTCATGACGGCTCCAGGGGTGACGAGAATGTTGTCACTGGTGGTGGGGACGCCGGTGCGGCGTTCGAAGTAGCGGGCCGCAGCCTCGCGCAACGCATCGACTCCGGCGTTGGGGACGTACTTGGTGTGGCCGGCGCGCGCGTAGCGGCAGGTGGCTTCGACGATGGGCTCTGGCGTGGCAAAATCGGGTTGCCCGACTTCGAGGTGGATGACCTCGCCCGTCTTCTCAACGGCCCAGGCCAAGTCCATGATCTCGCGGATGCCCGAGCGGGGAATGGCCGCGGGGATGCGGGCAAAAGGCTTCATCGGAGGTGGATGCCTGGGCCGGTCGCGCCGATCATCTGCACGGTGTTGTAGATGGAAACCGGCGTCGAGGCCCCGGTGACTCCGGTGATTCCCTCGCTGCGCGCAACCTTGAGGTCGAGGCCCGGACCTTGGGCGTGGATTTCGACGATGGCTTCGCTCCACTCCGGGCTTACCAGCAGCAGCGAGTGCGTGCGATCGAAGCCGATGCCGGCGTAGGCGATGGCCGCGTGAGTGTTGACGTTGCGCGGGAAGAGCGGGCAGATGCCGCGCGTCGGGCCGTCGTAGAGGACTGTTTCTTCTTTGATGTCGTCGGGATCGAGGCCGGCGGCCGCGCAATCGACGTTGTGCGGAGGTTTCTTCATCACCACATCGACCGACTCCCACACGTCGCGGTTTTCCAACAGCGCGTCCATGCCGACTACGCCGCCATGCGGGACGAAGGCGCGGGTGCCAGCGCGTCGGGTCGTCTCCTCAATGGTGGTTTCGACGGCTCGGTCGGCGAGGGCAGTCACTGAGATGAACATGTAGTTGGTTTTTTCGAGGATCGTCTGGCCCCACTGGCGGGTGACGTCCGGATGGGCCATCTCAACGACGAGGTCGGGCTGGCGCGATTCGAAATCGCTCAAATCCGCCAGGCAGAGGTCGGCGGGGAGGTTTTGGACGGCAGCGGCCATTTGGTCGTGGACGAAGACGACCTCCATGCCGTTGTCTGCGTCAGCTTCTATCATCTTGTGGACGACTTGGCCGATCTGGCCGTAGCCGATTAGGCCGATGCGGGTCGATTTTTGGCTCATGGTCTGGCTCCTCAAAACGGGATGAAATCGGAAGTAGCGAATATATGCACTGGCCGGGGATATGGCGAACAAAGGACGCGTTTTGGCTGAGGAGAAGGTTTCCTCGCCGCATTGTTCAGAAGCGCAGCGTGGCGACGGCGGACAAGCGGCCCCTCAATCCCGCCAATCAACGACCACTCCGACGATATCCCCATCCCGCTCCCGCTTAATGCGCTCGAACATCGCCGGCATCTCGGCGCACCCTATCCGATGAGTAATGCAGTGTTCCCACTTGAGCACTCCCATCGCCATGTTCTTGATCACAGCGCGGCGGCAGGGCTGCCAGCCGTCGTCGCAGGGAAAGAACATCTGTAGCCGCTTGCCGTGCGGAGTGGGAAAGTCCAGGGCGATCGGATCATCCCCGTAGTGGCCCTGCCAGACGAAAGACCCAAACCGCCGACAGAGGGCAATCGCCGGATCGATGCACTGCGGATGCCCGGTGCATTCGAATACTACATCGGCACCTTCGGGCGCGAGCTCTCCTACTACAGCGGCCACGTCCTGCTTTTTGCCATTAATTGCACAATTTGCGCCCAGCGCCTCGGCGACCGTTAGCGGTTTTTCATCAATGTCCACCGCTATCACCACGCACCCCCGCTGTGCACAGGCCGCCACCACCCCTAAGCCAATCATCCCTACCCCGTGCACCACCACCGTATCTCCCATCCGCGGATTGGCCATATCGACGCCATAGAGCCCCACGGCCGGCATCACAAACAAACTCGCCACATCCATTCCCGCTCCGGGCACCATCTTGGCCACGCCATGCGTGGTATTGGGCCGGGTTACGATGTGACTGCAATGCCCGCCGGAAACGCACCCAACCTCCGTCCCGTCGGCCAGCCTCATCGCGTCATTGCCGCGAAAGTACACTTGGTCGCCGACCGCAAAATTGTCGATATCGGCTCCGACAGCTTCTATGGTGCCCGTGCCCTGATAGCCGGTGCACAACGGAAAGGGGTTGCGGTTCATTTTGCTGATCTTGCCGCTGATCAGTCCGAACTCAGTGCCGATACTAACCCCGGTGAAATGGGTGCGGATCGCGACTTGGTCGGGGGCGGGATCGTTCAGTACGACCTCAGTCAGCGCGAAATTTTGCTGTTCGTCGCAGATGAGCGCTTTGGCATCCATGGAAAATCCTTTCGGGTGGTTAATTTATTTTCTTTCGGAGATTTTGCAGACCCAGATGCTGATTTCGTAGAGCAGGAGCAGGGGCAGGGCCATCAGGAGTTGGGAGACTGGGTCGGGCGGCGTGAAGATTGCGCCGAGGACGAAGATGCCGATGATGGCGTAGCGACGGATACGGCGCATCCGCGCGGCGGTTAGCACCCCGACCTTAGCCAAAAAGAGCGACAGCACCGGCATCTCAAAGACAATGCCAAAGCCAGCGATTAGCCGCAGCACAAAGCCGATGTACTCGTCGGCCGCCCATTGCGAGGTCATGTCGGGCGGCTCTAGCGCGAGGAAAAAGCGCAGCCCGAGCGGGAGGACGATGTAATAGGCAATCAGCGCGCCTATCGAGAAGCAGAGGACGCTCAGCGAGATAATGGGCAGCGTGAGCCGTTTTTCGCGTTGCAAAAGCCCTGGGGCGACAAAGCGCCAAGCTTGGTAGAAGATGACTGGCAGCGCCAGCAGCAGCCCGCCGACAAAGGCGATTTGCAAGCTGATGAAGAAGTAAGTCATGGGCCGGAGGGCTTGCAGGCGGCGCGCTGGAGGTAGGTCGGCGATGGGCGCGTCCGGTTCGGGCGCAGCGTCGGGTTGGTCCAACCACTGGCTCACTAGTTTTTTGACCGCCAGCACCACGCCCGAGGATTGCTGGCTCTCCAAGCTGAGGACGGCCTCTTCGTATGGCCGGGTCAAGATCTGCATAATCGAGTCGGAGAAGGCGAAGCAAATTACCGCTCCCACGACGAGCGCGGCTAGGGCCTTGAGAATGCGCCAGCGGAGTTCTTCGAGGTGGTCGAGAAAGGGCATGTTGGCTTCTCGGGGCGAGTCTGAGTCGTGGGGGGCTTCTGAATCGTGGTCAGCGTCTGGGTCGTGGTCAGCTTCTATGTCGTGATGAGTTTCCGGTTCGTGGTCGGCAGCCGCTGGCTCACGAGCGGGTTGTGGCTTGCGGAAGCGGGCGATAAAAGCGACCAAGACGACTAGCAGGCAGCTCCAGGCGAAGAGATCTCCATGCCGAGTGTAAAAGGTCGCAGGTTGGCCGACTGGGACGGTGGCAACTGCGACCGCGGGCGTGAAGAGGTCGGTCGCCTCGTAGGTGCGGCCAAATGGGTCGATGAACAGGGAGATGCCGGTGGTGGCGGAGCGGGCGATGGCCGTGCGGTTTTCAACGGCGCGCATGGCGTTGATGAGCGCGTGTTGGTAGGGGCCCGCGCTGCGGCCAAACCACGAGTCATTGGTGATGTTGACCAGCACGCGCGCTCCGGCTGCCACGTGCTGGCGCACCAGATCGGGAAAGATGGACTCAAAGCAGATGAGCACGGCAAAGGGATGCCGGGGATGGGCAAAAACCGCGTGTTCTGTGCCGCGCGCGAATTCCGCCGGGCCGAGGTCGCCGGTCAGGCGGGTCCAGTCGATGTCGCGCAGCAGAGGAATGGCGTCGCGGTAGGGCGTCCGTTCACCAAAGGGCACCAAGTGCATCTTGGCGTACGAGGGCAGGGTGGTGGCCCCGGGTTGAACGAAGAAGGCCGCGTTGTAGTTCGCGTGCGGCGCGCCGGTCAGCAAGGGAATATCTAACTCCTCGACGAGCGCTTGGATGCGACCTCGGCAACCAGCCCGGCGCACGGGATCGCACGGCACGGCAGTCTCGGGCCAGACCAGCAGTTCGGGATCGCGCTTGGCCGCTTGGCGCGAGAGTGTGGCGAGGGCTGAGAAAGTGCGTTCCAACCCGTTGGGACCCCATTTGTCGGCGTACGTGGTGTTCGGTTGGATCAGGCCGATGCGCAGGCCCTCGGTTGGGACGGCGATTGCCATCGCGCTCTGAGCGTGAATCCAGGGCAAGAGATAGCCTAAGGCAACACCTGCGAGAAAGATGCGCCGACCGACGAGTGCCGAGTAGAACAACGCGTTGAGGCCGACGACCCAGCAGGAGACGCCAAAGACGCCCGTCCAGGTGGCGTACTGGATGAAGTAGGGCAGGGCCGCTTGGCTGTGCCCCAGCAAGAGCCAGGGAAAACCCAACTCCCCAAGGGAGAGCAGATATTCCTGCCCGGTCCACAACAAAGGCAGCAGTGCGAGCGCCTTCGCGCCCCACCGCGCGGCGAGCACGTTGAATAGCCCGGTACAGAGGCCGATAAAAAGGCCCAAATAAGCTGCCATCAGCCCGGTGCCCCCGACAACGGCAGGTCCTCCGCCTTGGGTATAAGCCACCCAGTACAGGGACAGCAGGTTCCAGACCAAGCCGCTGATCCAGCCTGCGGCAAAGCCGGCTTTGAAGCCGCGGCCCTTCAACGCGATCAGTAAAGGCACCAGCGCACAATGGGCCCAGAGCGGCTGATAGAGAAAGGCGAGGGGGTGATCGGGATGGCAGGGAAAAGCCAGCGAGAGCAAGGCCCCGCTCAGTGCGGCGAGCAGCAGGCGGTAAAGCGGGGTTAGGACCAGAACAAAGCGCGGGTTAGACATCGGCAGTGGGGGGTAATGCGCAAAAATATAGGAGGGAGATTGGGGCGGAGCAAGGTGCTGGCACAGATTGTGCTTATACGTCGGTTGCGTCTAGTACCCACAGACTCGTGGGAGCTGGGCGCTACATTCGCGTGGTTTTTTTGCTACAGCTTTGCTCAAGGAGGAACGCGCCGTGCCAACGCAAACTCAGCCCATTGACTACGACTTTGCCGCCCGCACTGTGGGCGAGGGACCACCCATCCACCGCGACGAACTGCCGCGTGAGCGGCTCGCGCGCTTGGGGCCGCAGGCGCTCAAAGACCAAGAGCTGTTGGCCGTGGCCTTGGGGACGGGGTATCGCGGCCGACACGTGATGGACTTGGCCGAGAGCATCCTCGCCGATTATCCCAAGGAATCGCTGGTGGACATGGACCTGGGGGAATTGAGCCGGATTAAGGGACTGGGCAAGGCCAAGGCCGGGGTCTTGGTCGCGGCGTTTGAACTGGCGCGCCGCGGGTTGCACAAGGGTTTGGGGGTGCGGCCGGTGATTAGCGCACCCGGCGACGCGCTGTCCATGCTGTCCGACATCAAGGATCAGCAACGCGAGCACTTTCTCTGCCTGTATCTCAACGCCCGCAATCAGGTGATCCATAAAGAGATCGTGTCCATCGGCAGTCTATCCTCGGCCATCGTGCATCCGCGCGAAGTCTTTCGCACGGCCGTGGCGCAGGCTGCAGCTAGCGTGATCTTGGCGCACAACCATCCCTCCGGCGATGTGTCGCCCAGCCAGGACGACATCAACCTGACGCGGCGCTTGGTGCAGGCCGGCGAAATCATGGGCATTGACGTACTCGACCATCTCATCATCGGCAGCGATGATTTTATCAGCTTGAAGGAGCGCGGCTTGATATGAAGAAAGAAAATTGTATTTGCCCGGCAAAAGCCTATATTACTGACGAACGCAGCAATTTATACGAGGGTACGCGAGCGATGAAAGACGAAGAAAGTCATCTAATTCCAGTGTACATTTTCGACATGTACCCCTATCCAGACTCGGAACAGGGTTTGGGCATGCCGCAGAAATTCTTGGTCTTGCTCAAGGGCACGGAAAACACCGTAGTGCCCATCACGATCGGCCACTTCGAGGGCCAAGCCCTCGCCATGGCCCTGCGCAAAATCGCCTTGCCGCGGCCCCTGCCGCACGATCTGTTGTGCAACCTGCTCAAGCGAATCGACGCCGTAGTCCACAAGCTGGTGGTCCACACGCTCAAAGAGGACGTTTTTCACGCGTACCTGTTGATCCAAGCCCAAGGCCAGTCCTTTTATCTCGACTGCCGCCCCAGCGACGGCATGATCGTGGCCACGCTTTTGGGTGTGCCGCTCTTCCTGACCCCAGAGGTCATGGAGGCAGCCGGCCAGCCGCTGGAACACTCCGACCAGCGCGAAGGAGCCGAGGGCGAACAAGCCGCTGCGCCCGAGGTGGTCCAGGATACGCCCGCAGAGGACAAAGCGGCTGAGTGCGAAAGTGCCGCGAATAATCCGGAGGCGTTCGTGGATCCGCAGACGGGCGAGCCGATAAGCCAGTTGGAACAGCTCAAGGCTCACTTGGACTGGCTCATCGCCTGCGAGGCCTACGAGCAGGCAGCCAAGGTCCGCGACCGCATCAGCGAGCTAGAGTCCGAGAGCTGAGGTCATTCTCGCTGCGCCGCGCTTAGACGCTCTTGTACGGCTGTTGTCGTGCAGGGGCGTTTTTTTGTGCTCGCTAGGTGGCGGATTGGGTGCGGGCGTGCAAGAAGACCATGAGCGAAGCGAGGTCCGCGGGCGAGACTCCAGAAATGCGCGAAGCCTGTCCTAAGGTCTGCGGGCGGATGGCCGCGAGCTTTTGGCGCGCCTCGGTCGAAATGTTCAGTCCGGGAGCGGCGAAGTCAAAATCGATCGGCAGGCGCAGGGATTCGAGGCGTTTGAGCTTTTGCGCTTGGGTTTCTTGGCGCTTGATGTACCCTGCGTATTTGATCTCGGCCTCGACGTGTTCGGCCGCGTCTGGGGACAGGGGCTGTGGGGGCGGGGCGAATTCGCAGAGGTGGTCGTAGTTGAGTTGGGGGCGGCGCAGCAACTCGGCGAGCGAGGTCGATTCGGCAATGGGAGCGGTGCCCTGCCGCGTCAAGACCTCTTGCACTTTTTCGGTCGGTTTGACGCGCTCGTGCTGCAGGCGTTCGCGCTCGGCACCCACCTGTTGCTGCTTGGTTTGAAACTGGTGCCACAGGTCGTCGCCGATCAATCCCAAGGCCCGGCCCTTGGCCATCAAACGGTCGTCGGCGTTGTCCTCGCGCAAGAGCAGGCGGTGCTCGGCGCGCGAGGTGAAGATGCGGTACGGCTCTAGCGTGCCTTTGGTTACGAGGTCGTCGATTAGCACGCCGATGTAGGCGTCGGCGCGCGTGAGCACGAGCGGGTCGTCGCCGCGCGCCTTGAGTACGGCGTTGATGCCGGCCATAATCCCTTGGGCCGCGGCTTCTTCATAGCCAGTGGTACCGTTGATCTGGCCGGCGAAGAAGAGGTTGGCCACGCGTTTGGTCTCTAGGTGCGGATAGAGTTGGGTCGGTGGGGCGTAATCGTATTCGACCGCGTACGCCGGGCGCAGGATCTCAGCTCGTTCAAGGCCGGGCAGGGAGCGCACGATCTGGGGTTGCAGAGTCTCTGGCAGGCTCATCGACAGGCCGTTGAGATAAAATTCGAGGGTGCGCCGTCCCTCTGGCTCGACGAAAACTTGGTGCCGTTCCTTGTCGGCAAAGCGCGCGATTTTGTCCTCTATGGAGGGGCAGTAACGCGGGCCGATGCCCTCGATGCGCCCGCTGTACATGGCCGAACGCGATAGGTTGTCTTGGACGAGCTCGTGGGTGTGGGCGTTGGTGTAGGTGATCCAGCAGGGCATTTGCGGCTGAGTGATTTTTTGCACCGCATAGGAAAAGGGGCGCGGCGGGTCGTCGCCGGGCTGTTCCTCAAACGCGGCAAAGTCGAGGGTGCGGCCATTGACGCGCGGTGGGGTGCCGGTTTTGAGACGGCCGGTTTCAAAGCCGAGCGCGACTAAGCCCTCGGCGGCTTTTTCGGCGGCAGTCTCACCGGCACGTCCTGCGCTATAGGAGAAATCGCCGACGTGAATTTTGCCGCGCAGGAAGGTGCCGGTCGTGAGGATGACGGTGCGGCCGCGGTAGGCGATGCCGCCTTTGACGCCGACGCCTTGGACGGCTCCATTCTCGATCAGCAAGCTCTCCATCAGGCCCTGGCGGATGTCGAGATGCTCTTGCTGTTCGCAGGTGTACTTCAGCTCGAATTGGTAGTCCTTTTTGTCGGCTTGGGCTCGCGAGGCGCGCACGGCTGGGCCGCGCGAGGTGTTGAGGCGGCGGAATTGGATGCCGGTGCGGTCGATGTTGACAGCCATCTGGCCGCCGAGCGCGTCGATTTCTTTGACGATGTGCCCCTTGCCAATCCCGCCAATAGCCGGGTTGCAGGATAGCTGGCCAATGGTATCCAAGTTCATGGTCAGGAGCAGGGTCTCGGCTCCCATGCGCGCCGCGGCGAGCGCGGCCTCGGTGCCGGCGTGGCCGCCGCCGATGACGATGACTTGGTACGCTTTGTCGTAGAAAATCACGATTGTTTATACTCGGCGAGGATGCGGTTGCCTTCCTCTTCGGTTTCGCGCAAGAGCGCTTGCAGCACGTCTTCGGGGGTGCCGGCGCTCTCTTGCTTTGCGGACCAGTGCCACTGCTCCAAATAGGCGTCAGTGCCCACCAGCCCCTCCTGCATGGCAATGCGGTCGATCGCCAGTTGGAAGCGGCCGGGCAGGGTGTGTGAGCTTGGCCGGCGGCCGGCAAAGAGCTTGATTTGCACGGGAATGCCGCGCCAGTAGCGGATCGGGTATTGACTCATGGGTCGAGTGCTCGGCGAAAGGCGCGGATGTGATCCGGCGTGGCGCCGCAGCAGCCGCCGACGATTTGGA
>JAPOYQ010000413.1 GCA_026706505.1 Gemmatimonadota bacterium | reverse complement strand
CGGCTCCCATCTCCAGCTAAAAATCTTGCTGAACAGCGAGGAATTCGATGCCTTCGTGCGGCTCGATTCCCTGTGGATTGAAATCTCGCCGACGTTGGCTACCTCGGTCATCGGCGAAGTGGCCCGGTTGGACGACCCGCAGCCCCTGCGCGGCGTGGCCGAAGTAGAAATGGGCGCGACAACGGAGTTCGTCTACGATGTCAAAGCGGAAGTTTCCGCCGCTGACACCGGCTTCGACGCGCTGCGCATCCGCACCGGCGGACCGCCCGCGTTCAAGCACCTCGAAATGGGCATCCCTTTGCAACAGGTCGAAGCGAGCGAGGTAGCCGAAAGCGCGGACGGATTGACGATACGCTTGCCGGAGCACCTGAACGCCGGGCGCAACGAGTTGATCCGCGTCGTCTTTGCCGCTGAGGTCTTCGACTTTGCCTGGACCTTCGACGGCGAAGTACTCGACAGCCAGCGCCAGAGCCTGCCGCAGCCCGTGCAGAGTGGCGATGTCGGCGACGACATTGCCACCAATACCCTGCGCGTCCTTGCCGCCTCAACCACTCAGGCCGAAAAGATCCGCGACCTGCGCCTCTCTACCGCGGTCGTCACGCCCAACGGCGACGGCATCAACGACCTACTGGAAATCGAGTATACTCTCTTAGGGCTGCCCCGTACCGTGGCAACTCGCCTGAATGTTCACGCGCTCGACGGCCGCAAAGTCGCCAAGCTGGCGATAGGCAGCCAGAAGTCGGGCCTGCAGCGCATTCGTTGGGACGGCCGCGACGACAGCGGGGCACTTTTGCCGACGGGCCTCTACCTGCTCGGGCTCGAAGTCGAGGGGGAGGCCGAGGTGATCAAGAGGCTCATCCCAGTGGGGTTGGCTTATTGATCGATCATCCCTACTTATGTCGCGGTTGACCCGCTACCAGAGCAGTCGTACTATTCTCCGACCAACCCGCATTCCGCACTATTCGCACGAAATAACTTAGGTGACTGAGCAATCGTGTCGAGGAAGGGAAGCACTGTGTTCGAGCGGCCCGATTGGGACGAGTACTACATGCGCATCGCCATGGCCGTTCGGGCGCGCGCCAACTGCACGGGCAACCGCATTGGGGCCATCTTGGTGCAAAACGACCGAATCATTTCGACCGGCTACAACGGCACCCCGCACAACATGGTCAACTGCCTCGACGGCGGCTGCGACCGCTGCACTCGCCGCGACCAGTACGCTTCGGGCAAGGACTACGATTTGTGCATCTGCGTCCACGCCGAGCAGAACGCGTTGCTGTCGGCGGCGCGCTTTGGGATCGCCACCGAAGGAGCGCTGCTGTATTCGACAATGCGGCCTTGTTTCGGCTGTGCCAAAGAAATCCTCCAAGCCAAGATACACGCGGTGTATTACCTACACGATTGGATCTATCCCGACGCCAAGCGGCAGGCCAGCTACGAGGAGCTGTTGTCCTTTGTGCCGGACGGCGTGCGGGCCGTGGCCATGGACGACCCAGACGCTGCTTGGGCCGTCTCCTCCTTGCGCCAAGACGAGTGAGGATGCGACGCGCTGCTTGGGCCGCGTGGGCAAGCCTGCTGGCCGTAGGAGCCGACGGAGCCGAGCCGGTCGCCGTGATACCGGCGACTTCCAAGCCAACACTCGACGGCATATTGGTCGAGTGGGGCGCCCCCGAGCGCATCGGCCTAGTTCCCGGCGGCGAGCGAGTGGGCGTGCGCGGGGCCTTTACCGGCTCGTCGGATCACGAGGCCGATCTCTATCTGATGTGGGACGCCGACTACGTGTACGTGGCGGCCGCGGTAGTTGACGATATCGTAGATGCCCAACAGATTCCCCCCGACAAAAGCGAATGGCGCGGCCCATCTGGAGAGCGCAAAGACGCGATGTTTTACTACGATCATCTAAAAATTTTCTTGCGCGGCCCCGAGCAGCCCTTGGGACATACCATCTGGCTGAGTCCGGCCAACGGCACGCCCTATCTGTGGGGGGGCATGCAGCGCAGAAAGCCTACAGAACTCGCACCCGTAAAAGCCGGCGCGGCACGGCGCGATCAGCTCTACACCTTTGAAGTGGGCATTCCCTGGCGCTGGCTGGGCTTCTATCCCCAGCCCGACATGGTGCTCGACGCGCTCTTTCTGCTGCCGGATTCCGACCTGCCCAACGAGGAATTGCACGACAAAGTGCGGCAGAGCAACAAGTGGATCTGGTGGCAGGGCAAGGTGCAGCTCAAGGGGCAGCCTCCGGGATTGCGCCTGCTACCCCCCAAGCAGCAGGTCATCGCGGAGATCGCGGAGAAGAAGCGGGAGATTACCGTGCCGAAGGTGGTCCAGCAGAAACCAGATGAAGCGAAAGATCCGGATGTGCAAGACTCGGTTGCCGTTGAGAAAAGTCCGGTCGCACAGCGGGAAATTCCAACTAAGGCAGCTAGCAGAGATTCTGGCGCGATAACGACCGCGAGAAAGCCACAAGAAGCTGTGCAAACTGCGTCGGCACCAGCCCTTAAGTCGCGGAAGAACTGGTCGTTGTTGGCGAAGAGGAAGCCAGCGCCGGATTGGGTGCGTGCGCTCAACGACGACGAGGAGGTGTCGCTGGGCCAAGTAGATTCTCTCTATTACAGATTGACTCATTCGCTGGCGCGCCTGACCGCGGACCGCATTAATGCCCGCACCGACGGGATTGTCATGGACCTAGCCGAGTACGCGGGGACTTGGCGGGCACAGGCGCGGCACCTTTTGCAAAAACTGCTGGCCAAGACGCTGGCCGACCTAGATCAGGGACGGCTGCAGGAGCAGATCGCCAACGCCGCCGCCGAGGTCGGCGTGGATGGCGACAAAGCCACCCGCTTAGTACAATCGCTCTGCCGCGAGGCCCTAAAGATATACACCGAGGGCAAGGTCGCTAGTTCCGAAACTCTAATTGACAAAGCGCGACGGCGAGCCAAACTCTCCGAAGAGCAGGCGCAAGACTTGCTGGTAGTGCTGGCGGCGTCTATACCCCGATAAACTCCATGCTCGTATTTTCCATCGAACACTTGCGCCAAGTCGGCGCAGCCATCTTCGCCGCAGCCGGCGCGCCACCCACGGCAGCCGATGTCGTCGCCAAGCTGCTGGCCGATGCCAATGCCGTGGGGCACGACTCGCACGGCGTCATCCGCATTCCCCAATACATAAGTACCATTGAAAAGGGGGAGATAATTCCCCACGCCGAGGTCGAAGTCGTGCGCCAGACCGCCGCCGCGGCCGTGCTCGACGGACACTGGGGATTTGGCCAGGTCGTGATGAACCAAGCAGTAGAAATGGGCTTGGAACGCGCTGGCAACTGCGGAGTCGCAGCTATAACCGTCAAAAACGCCAACCACATCGGTCGCCTAGGCAGCTATGTGGAGCACATCGCCGAGGCGAACATGATCGGCCTGCTCTGCGCCAACTCGCACGGTGCCGGCGCTGGCGTGGCTCCTTGGGGCGGCATCGCCGGGCGCTTGGGCACCAACCCGCTGGCAGGTGGCTGGCCCGACGGAGAAGGCGGCGCACTCGTGTTGGACATCACGACCAGCGTCGTCGCCGAGGGCAAAGTGCGGGTCAAGCGCAACCGAGGGGAGCCGGTCCCCGAGGGATGGATCATCGACGCGGCTGGCCAGCCATCAACGGACCCAGCGGACTTTTACGACGAGCCGCGCGGCAACCTCTTGCCCTTTGGCGGCCTCATGGGCTACAAGGGGTACGGGCTCGGGGTAGTAGTGGAGCTGTTGGGCGGGGCGCTGAGCGGGGCGGGGTGTGCGCGGGGCCGGAAGGCGCGGATCGGCAACGGCTGTTTCTTGCTGGTCATCGACATTGGGCGCTTTCAGCCGTTTGCCGAATACGCGGCCCAAGTGCGGGCGTTCGCGGATTATTTGCGGTCCTCGCCCAAAGCCGAGGGCTTCGATGCCATCCTGCTGCCTGGAGAGCTGGAAAAGCAAGAGCGCGAGCGGCGGCAGGCCGGCGTGACGGTCGAAGAAGAAACTTGGCGGCAAATCCTCGATTGCGCTCAACGGGTCGGCACCGTCCTACCAAGCGTTTAGCACAAGGAGCACCATTTAATGAAAGCGTCCGATCTCTTCGTCCGCGCTTTGGAGCACGAGGGCGTGGAATTTCTCTTCGGCATCCCGGGCGAGGAAAACCTCGACCTGCTCGAATCGCTGCGCGGCTCCGAGCATATCCAACTGATTCTCAACCGCCACGAACAGGCCGCGGGCTTCATGGCTGCCACGTACGGCCGCCTCACTGGCAAGACCGGCGTTTGTCTAGCTACCTTGGGGCCGGGGGCGACCAACTTCGTCACCTCCGCCGCCTATGCCCAACTCGGTGCCATGCCCATGCTGATGATTACCGGCCAAAAGCCCATCAAGTCGAGCAAGCAAGGGCAGTTTCAGATCGTCGATATCGTCGAGATGATGCGGCCCCTAACCAAGTACACCCACCAGATCGTCAGCGGCGACAGCGTGCCCTCCCGCGTCCGCGAGGCATTCCGCTTAGCCGAGGAGGAGCGGCCCGGAGCCGTGCATTTAGAACTGCCCGAAGACATCGCCTGCGAAGAGACCGATACGCCGCTCTTTCCCAAAGACCGCGTGCGGCGACCCATCCCGGAAGAAAAGGCCATCGCCCAAGCCGCGACCCTAATCGAAGAAGCGCAAAGCCCCCTCTTGCTGATCGGGGCCGGGGCCAACCGCAAGCGCACCTCCAAAATGCTATTCAACTTCATCCGCGACACCGGCATCCCGTTCTTCACCACCCAGATGGGCAAAGGCGTCGTCGACGAGCGCGACCCGCTCTTTTTGGGCAACGCCGCGCTATCGGCCAACGACCCATTGCACTGCGCCATCGACCGCGCCGACCTCATCATCAACGTCGGGCACGACGTGGTCGAGAAGCCGCCGTTTTTCATGGAGCCTGACGGCTTACAAGTCATTCACGTCAACTTCTCTTCGGCCTCGGTCGATCCAGTCTATTTCCCCCAGCTAGAGGTCATCGGCGACATCGGCAACAGCATCTGGCAATTGCTGCTGCGGATCAACCGGCAAAAGACCTGGGACTTCAGCTATTTCGCCAAGGTCAAAAAGTGGATCGACGAAATCCGCGCGGTCGGCAACGACGACCCGGGCTTCCCCATCGCACCCCAACGGCTCGTCGCCGACGTGCGCCGCGTCATGGCCGACGACGGCATTATATGCCTCGACAACGGTGTCTATAAAATCTGGTTCGCCCTCAACTACCGCGCCCACGAGCCCAATACCGTCCTACTGGACAACGCGCTGGCGACGATGGGAGCGGGTTTGCCTTCGGCCATGGCGGCGCGGCTGGTGGAACCGGACAAACAGGTCATGGCCATCTGCGGCGACGGCGGCTTTATGATGAATTCCCAAGAATTGGAGACCGCAGTGCGCCTCGGGATGAACCTCGTGGTCCTCATTTTGCGCGACGACGGCTACGGCATGATCAAGTGGAAGCAGGCCGACATGGGCTTTGCTGATTGGGGCCTCGATTACGGCAACCCGGATTTCGTCCAATACGCCGCCAGTTATGGTGCCTACGGGCATCGCGTTGGCGCGGCCGACGATCTGCTGCCGACCATGCGCGAGTGCCTCGCCGCGCCGGGCGTCCATCTAATCGAGGTGCCAGTGAACTACGCGGTCAATCAAGACCTCCTCGAAAAGGAGTTGGTCTGTCCGGCATGAGCGAGTAGCGGATGGGTTGTTTGACCTGACGGCCAACACTTCAGACGCTAGGCAACTGAGGTCCGCAGAAGGATGTCCAACTCCACGTCGCCCAAGAGCCCGAGTCCGTTCACCTATAAGGGACTGGTGGCCGGCATCTCGCTGTCGCTCTTGGTGGGGACCGGCGTACCCTACGCCGTACTGCTCGTCGGTGGCGCCGATCTAGCGCGCAACAGTTCCCTGCCGGCGGCCATCTTCCTGCTGTTCATCCTGGCGATCTTTGTCAACGCACTGCTGGGCGCAATCAGGCGGCGACTAGCGCTGAGCAAGGCCGACCTCGTCATGGCCTATGTCATGGCCCTGCTGGCCGCCACCGTGCCCACCCAAGCCTTTGTCGGCTACCTGATCCCCGTCATCAGCGGGCTGGTCTACTACGCCACGCCCGAGAACAACTGGGTCGAACTCTTCGCAATTCACACCCCCGACTGGGTGGCACCCAAGGACTTCCAGATGGTGAAGGATCTCCACGAGGGCTTGCCCGCGGGGGCACCGATTCCGTGGGAGGCGTGGATTGAGCCACTCGGAGCCTGGTACTTGTTCTTCATGGCGATCAGCTTCATGATGATCTGCCTGAGTACGATGCTGCACCGCCAGTGGTCGGTCAACGAGCGGCTCGCCTATCCGATGGTACAGCTACCCCTACAGCTGATCGAAAGCAATAGCGGAGCGCGGCGACTCCTCGGTCCGTTTTTCAGGAGCCGCGTCATGTGGCTGGGGTTTTTCGTGCCCTTTGCCTTGCTCAGTCTGTCGGGACTCAATACCTACTTCCCCTTCATCCCGCGGATGCCCTATTTCTTCTCAGTGATCCACTTCTTCCGCGACTCGGTCTACGTCCCGTTCTGGTTCGACTTCGCCTGGGTGGGGTTTTTCTATCTGGTCAGCCTAGAGATCCTGTTCAGCATCTGGTTCTTCTACCTGCTGGGCAAGGTACAGGAAGGTTTGTTCACCACCGTCGGTATTGACAGCACCGAGCAGCTAAGCCTCTACTCTCAGTCGCAAAGCGCAGACTTGACCCACCAGCAAATGGGAGCCTGCATCGTCTTTGTGCTGTTTGCGCTGTGGGCCGGCCGCCGTCATTTCAAGGACGTGTGGCACCGCGCGTGGCACAACGACCCGCGCGTGGACGACACCGAGGAGTTGCTCTCCTACCGCGTCGCTTTCTTCGGGTTCGTCGGCAGCTTGACCTTCGCCGGTGCTTGGCTGTGGTACTCAGGTATTCCCCTCGTCGTACTGCCGCTGTTCCTAGCGGCCTGCCTAATCTTTTACCTCATGATCACCCGAGTGGTGGCCACCGCGGGCGTGGCCACGGCGCGAGCCCCGATGGTGGCGGCTTTCTTTGCGATCTCGACGGTTGGAACGTCCGCCATTGGCACCCAAGGACTGGTGGCCTTGACCTTCACTTATGTGTGGCAGTCGGAGATGCGGGTGTTTCCAATGATCGCCTGCGCCAACGCCCTCAAGCTGAGCGAGATCGTGCCTGGATCGAAGCGCCGCCTGTTCTGGGGAATGATCGTCGCCTTGCTTTGCAGTCTCGCCGGTGCGACGTGGGTCATCCTCTACTTGTGCTACGAGCACGGCGGCATCAATCTCAATTCCTTCTTCATGACAAAGCAGGCAGTGCGCACCTTTACGGACATGGCGCGCCCCTTGCTCAACCCGACCTTGCCCGATGTGCGCGGCTTGGTGTTTACCGGCATCGGCGGCGTGATCGAGGCCGTCCTCGTACTGGGCCAGCATCGGTTCTACTGGTGGCCCCTGCACCCGGTCGGCTACGTCATCAGCATCGGGTGGCTGACGAGTCACATCTGGTTCGCGGTGTTTCTGACTTGGCTGCTCAAGTCCCTCATCTTGAAATATGGCGGGATTGCGCTGTTCAAGACGCTGCGGCCGTTCTTTTTGGGCCTGATTCTCGGTGAGGCGACGGTGGCCGGCCTGTGGATCATCATCTACGCGCTAATTGATCCCGGTGTGCGGGGCAACGAAGTGTCGATCATGTGAAGAATCTCTGCCCACGATCAAATGGGGATGTACGCGGGCGTTGTCGGAATCGGGACGACCCCTCAACCTCAGCGGTACGCCGCCTGCATCGTCGCCCGAATGAAACCAATGGCGTAGGCCCGGCCGGCCCAGGCCGCCGACGCATCCTGCAAACCCGGCGTGTGGTCGAGCATGAACGGCCCGTCGTACCCGACTTCGGCGTAAACCCGCATCATGGCGTACATATCCGCGTCGCCCTCGTCGAGGAATACCTCTTCAAAGCGCGCGGGTCCGCCGCGGATATTGCGGAAGTGCACGGTGCCGATCTTGCCGAGGCCGGCCATGCGGCGGATGGCCGCCGGGATGTCCTCGCCCATCTCGGCCACGCACCCTTGGCAGAACAACATCGCATTGGCCTGACTCGGCACCAGTTCAAAAAGGCGCTCAAAGTCATCCAGCGATGACAGCACGCGCGCGGCCCCGCCCAACGGATCGTGGCGCGGCGGGTCGTCGGGATGCATCATCAGACGCACCTCGCACTCCTCGGCCACCGGCGTGATGCGCTCCATGAAGTGGCGCAAATTGGCGCGCAGGTCGCCCTCCACAATCTGCTGATCGGGATGCAACTGGGGATTGGCCTGGAACTCAGCAAAGTCGAACGTACTGTATCGGGCACCCCCGCGCCCCACGGCCGACTCCGTACGGAAGTTGCCAATGCCGCGGAAATTGTACGTCAGGCTCGGCACACCCGCCGCGCCCAAGCTGCGGATGAGGGCGCACCACCTTTCGATGTGTTCGTCCCGGCCATCGCGACCCAGCGTAATCGAGGGGTGCGGCCGCAGGCCAATGTTGAAAAACCGCATGCCGTGGGCTTCCACCACGCGGCGCACATCGCGCCACAGCGGAGATTGGTCCTCTCCGGGAGCGGGCGGCGTTGGATGCATGACGGCAATGTCGTCGACGCCGATCGCCTTCAGCGTGCTCAAGGTGCCTTCGGTGAGTGCGTCGAGAGAGATGTGGTCCTGAATCGTCGGCATATCACCTCCTAGTGGTCGGGAAATCTCCTTACGAGGTCAATCAAGACCTCCTAGAAAAGGAGTTGATCTGTCCAAAATAAAAGAAGCCCTACTCAGTGGACAATCTGCATCAACCGCTGCGTCATGGACCCTTCTTGGGTTAGTGCATAGATCACGGTGTTGACCGCAAACTGGAGTATGCGGGTCGCATCGCGTTCGGCGGCAAAGCCCATATACCCCCCAATACCCGAGTTGGCCCGAGGCACCGCCACCAGCCGCCCCTTGACGTACAAGCCCTTCACCACATTCCAGTAGTACGGATCGTCAAAACGCGAGGCACCCTGCGCGACGCCGTCCCCCAAGTCAAAATAGGCCGTGAATATCGGATGATCTTCCCGCAGACGTTCGGTATAAAAATCCCGCCCCTTGATCAGCCCCCCGTACTTTTCCAGAGCCTCGGTCCAAAACCCCTCAAAGTCGAATTGCTCGGCCATGACAAAGCCCCCCGCCAGTAGGTAGCGCGCCAGATTGTCCAACTCGTTTTCGTTGGGCTCGCCTTGGGGGAGGACGATCGGCACCGTTAGAAAGCGATTGTCATCAAAGGTAAAGCTACCGACGAACTCGGCTCGCAAGCCGGTCCACTCGTTGAGCATATCGCGCAGGACGTCGATTTCCCGCGTGTTGAACCCGCCATCGGCGACATTGGTCCGGTACTCAGCCATATAAGTGGCCGAGACCACGCGGGCGAATTTGACGAAGCCCTTGAGCCCCTGCTTGTCTTCGGGATCCTGTATCACCAAGGCGCGGTAGCGGCCAGTGTCCATGGCATCGACATCCAGCATCTCCAATCCCATGTCGATTTTGTGCTCGGACGCGCGGCTAATTCCCAAGTTCGCGGTTACCCCTACGACCGGTTCCAGCGCCGCCTGGAGCCCCTGTGGGTTGCTTTGTCCGACTTGGAGCATATTCGCTATGCCGGTCGAACGAGCGATAATGGCGCGCGTGGAGAACGCCGCAGTAGCTTGCACCTGATCCATGCGGGCAGCGGCCGCGCGCACTTGGCGGCGGATCATCGGGCGCTTGCGTTGGGGAATCTTGCGCAATTCCAGCGCCTTGGTCAGGCGCGGTTGGCGTTTGACGAATTTGGTGGTTAGCGGCCGGGGCGCTTTTTCAGCCTGCTGCTGG
>JAPOYQ010000895.1 GCA_026706505.1 Gemmatimonadota bacterium | reverse complement strand
ATCGGGGTCTAGGTCGTCCTCGCGCACATCGGGATCGTCGTTGTTGTTGCGGTCGAGGCCGTAGAAGAAGTCGTTGGATTCGACGTAGTACATGAGGAAGGGTTCGACGTAGTCGGGCACGTCGTTGAAGTTGCGGTTGGTGTCGGGCAGGCCGTCGTTGTCGTCGTCCTGGCCGGGAAACACTCCGTCGATGTCTTCGTCTTCGCGGTCGTTGGGTTGCCCCTGCAGATTGCCCGCGCGCTTGTCCGGGTAGCGGTCGCCGTCCTCGTTGTCCTGCACTAGGTCCCAGAAGATGGTGTTGTTGGTCAGGCCGGCCAGCGTAGTTTCTGTCAGACCGATTTCGAATGGCACAAAGGTGCGCATTTCCGTGTGAAAGTCTGGATTCGTAGCAAAGGCTTCGGCCCCTAGGCGGCCTCCCTTGAACCAGCGCACGGCATTGATGTACCAGGCCGATCCTTTCTCGGAGAAGCGCGGCCCCCGGTCGTACAGCGCGGTCTCGTCCATGCGCGCCGGAAAGCGGGAGTAGCGCGCTGAACGGGCATATTCGCCGTTGATTTCCAGGCCGGCTAGGGCAAGGTGCATATCGGCGCTGTAGGTGAAAAGCGACGTGTTTTCGCCCACATTGATCCGCCTTCTGGCCAGATTGGAGCCGTCCTGCACATTGCCCTCGGCGCGCAGGACGGGCCGGTAGAATGTGCTCAGGTACTGATTGGGATAGCCGCGTCCCCGCGGGTTGTTGTGATTGAGGGTGGCCATTTCTACCCGGTAGTCGTTGGCCAGCGCCGCTTCTACGGCCACTGATTCCACATAGGGCTCCTGCGACAGATCGAAGACGAACACCAAGTGCTCGTTGCCGTCAGCTTGGAGGATCTCCTCGGGCGATTCGAGTTTGAAGGTGGCCAGCAGCCCTTCGAGGTTGGTATTCTTGCTCACGTCAATGCCGGCCTCGTGATCGGCGCGATAGAGGTAATCGGCAAAGAGCGGCATATCGTTTCTGCCTCGGTAGTAGAGCGTGGGCGTCTGGTAATAACCCCGGGGGTTGGTGTAGATGGTCGGGTTGAATTGGCCCGTCAGCCGGGAGATGGAGCCCACCTGCGTATCCACGCCTTCGAAGTGGCGAATCACTGTTGGCACGATATCGGGCCGAGCTTCGCCGTTGAGTATGAGTTGCGCTTCTTGCACCAAGGCACCGCCGCGACCGTCTTGGGGTGAGTCGTCGGTAAAGCGCACCACAACTTGGTCCATGGACGGCAGGGTGGGCCGCAGGGAGCCTTTGAGGCTGTTGTTGTCTTGGGTGCTTTGATACACATGCATGTTCACGCCGTTCACGCCCAGCCGTAGAGCCCCAATATCCGTTTCCAGCCGGGTCCCCAGCAGAATGGTCGAATCGTCGGCAAAGTGCGTATGTTCGATGGCCCAGGCGGGAACGGATTCGATGTAAAAATGAGGGCGTTCGATGCGCGATCCTAGGAAGGTGAAGCGGGCATACGGAGTGGCCAAGTCGAAGCGGGCACCATTAAAGTCAACTTGCGACAGGGTCAACGGCGTGAAGCGGGCAATCAGTCCATCGCCGACAATGGCGCTGTATCCCCAGTCGTTATAGCTGTCGCGGCCCACCACTAGAAAATCGAAAACCGTGCTCCACTGGTTGCGATCCTTGAAGATGCTGCTGCCGTATTCTTGGCCGAGAGTGCGGCGCTCGGTCCAGTCGTACAAGTCGTAACCAGTAATGAGGGGATCGCCGAAGGAATCGTAGAAGGCACGAGGTCGGTCGGCATAGGGGAAGGTGTGGTCCGGGTAGTTGGAATAGCCCTGAAAGGCGTAGTTATTGTACTGGGGCAACTGCCGCCAGAGAAAGTCCTGGGAAGGCAGAATCTCGGGAATGCCCAGACGCGGCGTTTCTGCCAAGCTCGGGACTATTGCCCATAGCAGGACTATGAGCACACCGCAGATGTGTATTGTCGGCTTTTTCACGATCTGCCTACTTCCATTAGTACACCACGGCTACGGCGCGCAGGCGGCTTTCTTCTTTGCGCTCGAGAAGGAGCCGCACGCGCACTAGGTAGAGTCCTGGTGCCACGAGTTCACCGGCATCGTCCCTACCGTCCCATAGACCTGGCACCGAGGCCGACGCCACGTATTCGCCCGCGCTCAGGGAACCTGCATATAGAGTGCGCACAGGTCGGCCTTGGACATCGAATATGTCCACTTCTACTACTTGGGGCTCGCTCACTCGTGCCAAGGTGAATTCGATCGCTGTTTCGTCGTTGATGCCGTCGCCGTTGGGGCTAAATGCTTGTGGTACCGGACGTACATGACTCAATAGGGCCCCCTCGACACCACTGGCAGATACCTCCCACGAGCGCGGCTGACCGCTGTCTGGGTCGGGTTCAATGTTCTCCTCGGCATCTAGCGTCGCGCCTCCGTCTGGACCAGAGACTTGGGCGCGGAACTGGAAGACATTGCTCAGCAGCCGTCCGCGGAAGCGCATTTCTAGGGTCCCCGCTTGGCGCCAGGGCTCGGCCAGTACTATATCCAGCGCGGTGCTCGATGCTGTGGTTGCGGCGATTTCCATCCCAGGTGGGGGCACAATTTCCTCTAGTTCGATCTGGCTGGGCAGAGCAACATGCACCTGCTACACTCCCAGATCGTCAGCACTGAAATCCAACTCTAGGCGATACGTGAAAAGGGTGTCTCGGCCCAGCACGGCCCGATTGGGCTCGACCCAGCCGCGGACCAGTGAGGCCGGTATCTGGTCGGTGAAACCGACAATCAGACTGTCCAAGCGCGGGCCCGCGTCTTCGACTTGAGTTTCCATATTGACCCGGTACTGCAGGAAAGTGCGCGGTTCGGGCACCTGCAGCAGGGCCGGACTGGTGTGCACCGGCGCGCTCCAATCGCTCCAAGTGCTGCCGTCGTTCGAGCTGCGGAATTGCAGCCCGAGCGCGGTACCGTCCGGCACTTGGCCGCCCCAGCGCACAGAGGTGAAATTCTTGCGCTCTCCGGGCCGTCCTAGGTCTAGAGGCGACGAGACAAAGCTGCCCGCAGGGGCAACACCGCTGCCCAGCACCTGAATCTCGGCTACTTTGGCGCGCTGCACTGCATCGACCTCGGCGATGATCACTTGCAGGTAACGGGCAAAGACTGGAGCGAAGGCAATGGCTGTGCGCTCGGGCTGATCAATGCCGTGCAGCACGCCCACCTCGCTCCACCCAAACTGGTCGTTGCTCACTTGGACAGCGTAGCCGCGCAGGGTATTCTGGACGAACTCGTCGGCGTTTCTGCCCTGGGTTAGGACCCGCACCTCGCTTATTAGACGCCGGTTCAACAGATCCACTTGGGCAATGGCGTTCAACTCGATCGGATCTACGGTCCAGCCGGTATTGGAGCGGCCGTCGAATACTTCCGGGCGATTGGAGGGCAGCCTGAACGCTAGGTTTTCTCCCTCCACTGAACGCAGACTCAGGCCGCTGGCTGGCTGACCTATGTCGATGCCACCGGGAAAGCCGGCGATTACATCTGCCTGCAGCGTGTCAGCCCAGCCGGATACGCCCGTCCTGTCTAGCTGGCCGCGCTGTACTTGCTGCCAAGTGTCCAGTCGGCTCACATCCTTTGTCAGCCAGCCTGTGTCTTCTTGGGGTTCGCCGCTCCAGTACCAAAAATTCTGCAACGCGCCAAAGGTGCTGACCCATGACTGCTCTGCGGCACTCACCTCCACAACTAGGCCGCTGCCGTTGCCCCGGCCGCGATTGACGACGCGCACGGCCAGTTCGTTTTTGCGCCGCTTGAGTTCGACTGGGTACTCTTCCATGGTGGTCCAATTATCGTCGCTGCCGATGGCTTCGCCGTTGAGGAAAACCTCGTATTCGTCTGCTGCAGTCAGGCGCAGCAGGGCAGAGCCCGCCTCGGGTGCATTGAGGGTATGCCGGTAGTACACGGTCTGCTCCCATTGGTCAACGGTCCATTCCTCTGCATGACCTGTGGTGCCCACCAGCAAGGCTGCGGCCAATAGCAATGGGCGCAACTGCAAAGGCGGCGATTCACTCGTCTGGTCTGGTCTCTTCCACATTATTGTACCGGCTCCAGTCCCACGACCATGCGGATAAAAAACTGTTCGAAATCAATATCCTCGAATTTCCGGGTGCGGTCCTTCATGCGGCGTCGGCTGATCTCGTAGCCGGCTGTAAGCGCCATATCGAAACCAGCGTATTCAAAGCGATTGACCAGCATAAAAAGCGCATCGCGGGTGTTGTAGTCTTGGTCCTGATTTTGGCCATTGCGGTAGATGCTAGGCAGCACGGATAGCCCTTGGACACCACCGCGCAGGAAGGTGCGTTCGGTGAATTTGAAGTCGGCCACTATCATGGGAAAGCCGAAGACCTCGGACACCGGCTGAATGCGTCCGCCGTCGTCGGTGCGGCGGCGCAGCATGAGCTTGTAGCGCGGCGATACTTCTAGCCCGCCCAGACGCCAGCGGTAATCTGCTCGCAACACCGAAGTCCATAGCTGAATCGCATTGTCGCGGCTGTTGGCACTGAGCTGTTGGTTGACTTCGAACTTGAGATTGGCACCGACAAAGAGGTTGCGCACTCCCCGGAAGGCGAAGTCGACGAAGGCAGTGTTGACGGCGCTGTCCCGCATTAACAATTCGTCTTCGACAAAGGTCTCAATGGTGGCGCGAGGATTGAAGATGTCGAAATTGGCCACGTCGCCAAAGCGGAATACGCCGTCGGGGATATCGTCTTTCACCCGCTTTAAGAAGTCCACCGCCCGCACTTCGCCCCAACTGCCGAAGCGCCGCTGGTACTCGGCTTTGGCATACCACACATCCGCCCGCTGGCCGCCCCAGATGGCCTCCATATCGTAGCGCCCGAAGGTCAGTTCCAGCGCCCGCTGGGGCTGAAAGCGCACAAAGAGATGGTAGCCCTTGCGGTTGAGGTCGTACGGGTAGTCCGGCTTGTTGTCGTTTTCGCGCACGTCAATGACGCCATTGTTGTTCAGGTCGTCGCCGTAGTCGAAATCGTCCGGATTGACATCGTAGAGCAAAAAGGGCTCGAAATAATCGGGCACCTGATTGCGATTGCGGTTGGTGTCGGGGGTGCCGTCTTGGTCCTTGTCCAGACCGGGGAAAACTCCGTTCTGGTCCTCGAAACTGGGTATGAAGAAATCGTCTGGAAAAGGATCCTTGTCGTCGTTGTCGTCAACCGTGTTCAGGTCGAGGGTATTGTTTAGGCTCTCGTCGGTCGAACCCAACGCTCCGGCGAATGGCCCGGTGCCACTGGCCGCGTACGCCCCTAGCGTCAGGTCGGTCACCGAAAGCTGGGTGCGGTACTCGGGACTGAGGCGGAACAGCTCTCCGCCCACGGCAATTTTCGGGGTGAACTCCCGCTCGATATTGAGCAGATAGGCGTGACCTCTGCGGTCGTGGCGCTGGCCGCGGTGATCGTGGACGGGGTACTGGAGGAAGTTGAAGCTGTGGGCCCACTCACCCTTGAAGCGGAAGCCCTTTACATCCGTGCTCAGACCTAGGCCAGCCAAGGTGAGACCGGTCTGGCGGCCGTAGTCAAAGCGGATCTGCTCGACATCGGCACCGGCGGATCCACGTCCTTTGGAACCGGCCAAACTTTTGTAAAAAGTTGCGCGGTTGCGCTGCGCCGGTTCATTGCGGGATTCGCGCGGATCAACGGCGTAGATCTCCGACACGCTGACGCGATAATTGCCGCTCAGCAGCGCCTCGAAGGAGGCCGACACCACTTCCTCTTCCTCGGGCAGCGGGAACCAGAACAGGACATAGTCTTTGCCATCGGCGCGAAAAGAACCATCGGGTTCGGGTGTCTGCAGCGGATAGGTGCCCAAGCGGTGGCCCTTTAGCACTTCCACGTAGGGCGGAATTGGCCGTTTGAAGAAGAAGTCTTTGTTGGGAAAATTCGGATTAAAATCCTCGGTGTTGTGGCGCGTGACAAAAGATTCAATGTCGTCTCGTCGCTCGCCGTTGAGCAGGAGATCGACGTCGAAGACCCGGGCTCCGTTGCCGTCCAAGGGCGAGGTGTCTTCAATGCGGACCACCAAGTAATCGATTACCTGTACCCGATTGGGCAACTGGCCCTTCATGCCGTTCCAGTCGGGGGGCGAGCGGGTGTCAATGCGGAAGAGGTTCACATAAGAGGTACTCAGGTCGATAGTGCGCCAGCGCCATTGCCAGTGGCCGCCCATCAGGTACGAAGCGAAGGCCGCGGTGCTCAAGGCGGTGGCGTCCTCTCGGGAAAGTACGGGCTTGTCCATGCGCGAGGCTAGGACCGAGAAGTTGTGCCTTTCATTGGCTAGATCCCAGCGGATGCCATTGAGGGCGGCCAGATCTAGGATCAACGGAGAGAAGTGGGTGCGGATGCGGTCGCCGATGATCAGCCGCGTCTGCCAGTTATTATAGCTGTCGTCGGCTACCATCAGGCGGTTGAGAAACCCCTCGTAATTGTTCGGCTTGGCAATGGTGCTGCCGCTGAATACTTGGGCCGGATCGTCGAAGCGGCGGTTCTCCCGCAGGTGGTACACTTCGACGCCGTTTACCAGAAAGTCGCCGAACTCGTCGTACACGGGGTTGGCCGTGCGCGTGATGACATTGCGGGGCCAGGTCCGGTAGCCCTCTAGGCCGTAGTTGTCGTAGGTGAGCAGGCCGGGGCGGTAGAGCATTAGGCGGGCACCCGTGGTATGGGGCTCGAGAAGTCGGGGATCGCCTTCGCCGCGCACCATCGTTGCTAGGGCCGCTATAAGCGCGCCTGTTGAGATCGCTTTTAGCATGGACTCAATTCGTCCTCACCTGCAGGAAAAACTCCGAAGTCTCTACTGTGCCCGTCGTGCTGGAGTGGACAAAGTCGGTAAAGGATTTTCGCAGTCCTAGGTTCATGCTGACCCGGTAGCCGGTGTAGCTGCTGTTGTTTTGCAAGCCGATGATATAGTGCCAGGCATTGAAATCATTGGAGGGCGCCACGGCATCGCGAAAGCGATGCTTCAAGAGGGGAAAGCCCTGGATGCCCGCCTTTATGGTGGTGCGTTCGGTTAAGAAAAAATCGAGCCGCACGATCGGCGCTAAGTTGGTCTCGTCGGCTAGGTCGCCCAACAGTGCTGAGTCGGAGCGCTGATAGGTCCATTTGAGCATGGGGGTCAGCGTCAATTTCTGGCGCAGTTGCCAGGCGTAGTCGACCCGATTTACTAGGGCCAAAGACCAGTCATTGCCCGAATTTTGTGTCTGGCCATCGGCAAAGGTATCGGCAAAGCGGTGGTTGAGTTCGCAGCGCCAGGTATTGTTGAGCGTCAAGTGATCGACTCCGGTGTAGTTGAATTTCACATAGCTCAGATGGGCATGGCTGTTGCGATAACGCAAGGGATCGTCGCGCAAGCCGATCTCGTAGCGGCCCCGCAGCAGCGGATTGGATACGTATTGGTAGAGTGGATCGGGAATATCGTCCTGTACGCGTTTGCTGCGGTGGCGCAGCTTTAGGTGGATATTGTGAAACAGGGGTCGGCTGTACTCGAGTTTGGAGTACAGGGAGCGATTGCGACCTGATCCGGCAATCTGGTCGATAGCGTGTCCGCCCAGCCGCAACTCGAGCTGGGAAGTGGGATTGAAGGTAAAGAATACATGCTGTCCTTTGCTGTCGCGCTCGTACGGGTAGTCGGGTTTGTTGTCGTTTTCGCGCGAGTCAACCACGCCGTTGTTGTTGAAATCGTCGCCGTACACGAAGTCTTCGGACTCGACGAAGTACATGAGGAAAGGCTCTTGATAGTCGGGCAGGCGATTGTTGTTGACATTGGTGTCGAAGATGCCGTCGCCGTTGTCGTCTAGGCCGGGGAATACTCCGAAGCCGACGTCGCGCAGGGAACCGGGAAAGAGGTTTTCTTTGACCTCAATGGCCGCCTCGGTGACGTCGTTCTGGAAGCGCAGGTCTAGGGGGTCGTCGTGTTCCCAGGAATCGGGCCAAGGGTCCAAATCGTCGTTGTCGTCGACCAGTTCGAATTCTTTCAGAGCGGGTATGAATTCGTCGAGATAAGTGAAAGAGGTGCGGTATTGGGGTGGGACCCGGAACAGCTCCCAGCCCACGGCGAAGTTCGCGAACAGGCGCTTGCCCTGTAGCGAATAAGCACTTACAGGCCGCTTGTGCCGTCGGCCTTCTTGGACGGGAAAGATGAGGTGCTGGGTGCTGGTATTGAGGTCGCCGCGAACTTCAAAGCCGAGCAGATCCAGTTCGAGATTGGCACCGTAGAGTTCCAGGCCCGAGGGGAAGCCGTAGTCGAACTCAACCCATCCCATGTTCGAACCGTTGCGGACGTTGCCCGCGGCTCGCACCACATTGCGCCAGTCTTCCCACGCTGAGCCGACCACGCCGCTCCGGCCGATGGGGGCGCCTAGGTCGATGGCGTAGTCGTTGGCCGCTAGGACCCTAAAGGAGATATGTTCGGCATCGGGCGGCACTTCAAAGCGGAACAGCAACACGTCGTCGCCGTCGGCTTGGAGGACATTTTCGCCGTCTAGCTCCACGGATTCGGCATTGTTATACAGGCCGCCGCGCGAGCCGAAAAGACTGCCGAAACCAACGGTGTACGGTAGCCAGGCCTGACGGCGGCGCATATGTGGCACGTCTTCCAAACGCATACGTTCGGGAATCATGCGCCGCTCTTTGCCTAGGGATACGAGGCCGGCGATTCGGCGCACTTCCGGCGCTGTCTGGCTGGGCTGGCCATTGACGATCATCTGGACATCGTGGACTTGGGCACCCACACCATCTGCGGGCGAATCATCGCTGATGGCGAGAAAGACTTCGCTGGGCGTGACCAAGTTGGTGGGGAAAGCGCCTTTGCGGAAAGAACCCTCCCGGCGTCCCAGCAAGGTGTCGGTGATATGGGTGTTGACGTACGAAGCGCCAAATTGCAAGACACTGCCGATCTGGGTTTTCCAATGTCCGCCGAAGAGATAGGTCACAAAGTCGAGCGGCCGCGCAGAGGCGAAATTGCGCAGGGGTTCGGAAATGCGCGAGCCCAGTATGGTGAAGCGGTTGCGCTGCGAATTGGAGTCCCAGCGGATGCCGTTCATGCGGTTAATCGACAACATCATGGGCTTGAAGCGAGCCTCCACGGCCCGACCGAGGATGACCGACGAACCCCAGTCCTGATAGGAGTCACTGGCGACGACCAGATTCTGAAAGAGGTCTCGGTAGTCGTCGTCTTTGAAAATGATGCTGCCGCCAAAGGGCGAAATGGTGCGGAATTCCTGGGTGCGGTAGAGATCGGCACCGTTGAGCAGGGTGAAGCCGAAGGGGTCGTAAACGCGCGTCTCTTCGTCGAGGAAGAAGCCGCCTGCTAGACGTCGAAGACGGATATCGCGGTAGGAAAAATGAGCGTAGTTCTCGTAATCCTCATTGGCCCACAGGGGATAGTATTCGCGGTTGAGGTACTGGCCGTGAGACCGGTCAAAAAAGCCGGTCAGCATCAGCAAAAGCAGGCAGGTTGTTTTAAAGCAGCGCATCTCAGTACACCACCGCTACGGAGCACACGGCGGTTTTGTCGCCCTGGTCCAATTGGGCGCGCACCCGCACTAGGTACAGGCCCGGCACCACCAAAGTGCCAGCGTCGTCGCGGCCGTCCCAAAAACCCGGGCTGAGCGCTGGATCGCCTCCGGCCGGAGGGCGCACGTATTGGCCGCCGCGCAGCGCGCCGGTGTCTAACTGGCGCACCAAGCGGCCTCCTAGGTCGAAAATGTCCACGTCTATTTCCTGCGGCACACTGATCCGAGAGAGGACGAATTCAACGATGGTATGGTCGTTGATGTTGTCGCCGTTGGGGGTGAAAACGGGCGGATTGGTCCGCACTTGGTCCAATATCGGCCCAATCGCGTCGAGCGCTCGCACGCTCCAGGAGGAAGGGGCACCGGTGTCTGGA
>JAPOYQ010000374.1:4594-9965 GCA_026706505.1 Gemmatimonadota bacterium | reverse complement strand
CTGGCTTCCGCGGGCGAGGGTCGGGTGCAGAAGACATTGCCGCGATCGACGTGTTTTTCAATGGGTTCGCGGTCGATGCCATTATTGTGATAATTGCCCATGTACAAAAAAGAAACGGGTATTTTTACGGCCTCTTTCACCTTCGTAGCCAGCGACGTCACAGTGTCCGCGCGCATCTTTACGTATTCGTGCACCAAAGGCTCGTCGGCGACGAATTCCTCCACGCCGCGCTCCGGCGGCCCCTCCTCAAAGATGTCCAAGAGCCATTTTTCCACCTTGCCCTTCAATTCCCCTACATCCATACCCCTGTCCACGGCCCGCTGCGTACACCCATCGCAAAAGCACAGCGACATCAACAGCGAGCCCACCGCTCCGAGTTCAACCCCCACCTTGGCGTGGTTGCGAAACATGCCAAAGCTCATGTAGTGGAGGGACTCGTACTCGATCATCTGCACACCGCAGTTGGTGGCCAAGTCCAAGCTCAATCCTAGTACGTACTCCCGCACCTCGGGATTGGCCGGGCACAGACAACCCGGATAGCGATCCCCGAACACACCGAGCAGAGCGCAGTCTGGCTGCTGCCTAGCCATGTAGTGGTTGTGCAGGGGCACAGTCCACGAAATCAGTTCCAAATCGCGTGCCCGGCAGGCCTCGGCGATGATCCGCACCGGATCTTGGTCCTTGGCCATAGGATGCACGTTCGGCTTGATCTTAGTACCCTGGTACAGCTCGCTCTGGGGCTGGAAGTAGATGGCATCCTCGTACCCGGAAAAGAGCTTTTTACCGGGCATGTGGGTGCGCAGCTCATCGTAGGTGTGATAGACCGTGGACAGGCTGATCGCATCCAGCCCGACCTCTTCTTTGAGGGAACCGAGGACGCGATCCACCCCCTCGTCAATCACATCCCAGGGATAGGTCCACATAGTCGTATGGATCATGGGAATAGCTCCTTTTTCGTCAAATGGCGAGTCGTGTCAATCCCTTCAGTGTCCAGCGGACTGTTCCGCCTGCCACACCCGCCAATAACCCCGCAGACGTCGGGTAAAATCTCGCGGCCGTTCCAAGTAGATGCGCTCGGCCAGCAGACGCGCCTCGGCCTGCTTCCGGGCACGCACCTCGCCAATCCGACTTTCCAAGGCCCGCAGTGTGGCGGTGGCTCCGGCCCTGGGAAACTCGGCCAGAACCGTAGTGCGCAATACCGCTAGGTCGTGATCCTGGCCCAGCAACTCCCCTAGCTGATCAAGTTCCCCGGTCAAGGCTTGCATAACCGGCGGCCAGACATTCTCCAGTATCTGGGTGTGGTACCACAGGTACTTGGCCTGCTTGCGCCAGTCGTGAAATGCCTCGTCGCTGGGCAGCGCGTAGGCTGCGGCAAAGTCGCGCCGGCCCCGTGCGTATATTCGCTGCAACCCCACCCGGATCCCTCCCCAGCCCTGGCGTTGCAGATCCCAATTCTCCAGGCGCTCGCGGGCCTGAGTGAGATTGGCGATCACCTCCTGAACGGCCCGATCGCTGTTAGCCACTTGACCATAGACCTGGTCGCGGCGCTCCACCAGCCATGCCCGCACCCGGGCGAACCGACTCTTCGGCACGTCTTTGCCCAGAGATTCCACCAAGCGGTCTAAGGTCTCGACCAGCACCGTGGCGTCGCGCAGTTCTGAAAGCCGCTGGCCGGCGTCTCGATAGCACTGGTTTTCCAAGGCGTACACCTCGTCTCCCAGCTCGCGGCGGACCAGACGCACCAAGGCCCGCAGGCGCTTGGTGGCCTTGCGGGCCTCGTGGATGTGCTTGTCTCGTTTCCCGTCCTGGCACGCGAGGTGTTCAAGGGCCTTGTCAAGCTGTTCGGCAGCCATCCGCCGCACCCCTTCGGGCGCGCTTTCTCCCCGTTTCAGACGATATTCCATGTCTTGTTTTTTATGATTCCCAATGCGAGGTTGCGTTCGTCAGCCCCTCGGCAGCGGCAATTCCACCTTCGCATTTCCCTCGACCTGCGACTGTAGCGCAGCTACCATGATCTCCAGCGTGTGTCGGCCACGCTCAGCTGGCGACGAGCTACGCGCCTCACCCTGAATCGCCTGCGCTAGCTCCTGCACAGCCGGAATCAAGTTCGCGCCAAACGGACTGGCATAACCGCGACCCGGCGGCGGCGGCACCGCCTCGGGCGTCCCCTCAGGAGTATCCGTCTTCCAAGCCATGCACTGCTGATCGGTCAGATAGAAGCGACCGTCCGTGCCCTGTAAGTCCAGTTCGAACATCTGCGGAGTCCGCTTGGCACAATTGATCAGCCCGCGTACCCCATTGGCAAACTCCACGATGATCGTCGATCCGGGATCGAATTGCGGGTCCCTGCCGCCCCGGCCGTCGTACACCGGGCCGTAGTCTTCAAACCCGCGCTCGTGCGCGGCGATCACCCACACCGGCTCGGCATCCGCAAAAAAGCACACCGCATCGACCAAATGCGTTCCATTGCGAAAGAGCATGGCGCGACGACCGCCGAGATGCGCCACAATCCTCGTCAAGCTGCCGATCTCGCCGTCGCGGATGGCCGTGCGCACGGCCTGATAGGACGGCAGCCAACTGCGCGTGTGATCTACCGACAACACCGCGTTGTGGCGGTCGAGCGCGTCGATGATGCGGTCGGCATCCTCTGCAGTGGTCGCCAGCGGCTTCTCGCAGAAAATGCCGCGCACGCCCGCGGCCACCGCATCGCAGACCGGGTCGGCGTGGAGGTGATCTGGGGTGGCCACACTCACCGCGTCGAGGCGTTCCCGAGCCAACATCTCGCGGTAATCCGAGTATTCGGCGACGGATCCTCGCTCAATCTCGGCCCGCTCGTAAAAGCGTGCCAACACCTCTGGGTTTATGTCGCAGACCGCCGCGAATTCGTATTCCGGGGCGCGGGCGTACGCGTATCCATGCCCCCCACCCACGCCAGCACCAATAACAGCCGCGCGCAACTTGCCTACAGCCATTTTTCGTCCCTTTCTCAAGTGTTCATGCGCTCGCGCACAAAAGCCGCTGACGCCGCCACCTGCTCCTCTTCGAGGCTGTGCAATATCAACGACCCGTCAAAACCGATCTGCCGCAAGCACGCCAAGTAATGATCGTAGTCGAGCAACCCCGTACCCGCGGCTTGATGCCCGACGTCGCCGTCTTGTTCCAAGTCCTTGGCGTGAGCCAACCGAATCGAATCCCCGAGCAGGTCGAACGCCTCGTCTAAGACCTCGCGCATCCTCGGTAACTGGCCGGCGTGGAACAGATTGGCTCCGTCGATAACCACCTGCAAATGCTCGGATCGCACCTCGTCGAGCAAGCGCCGCGCCTTCTGCGCCGAATCCACCACATTGTTGACCTCCGGCTCGAAGACCAAAGTCGCGCGCCGTGCCTCGGCAATCTCCACAGCTTCTCCCATGGCCGCGACCATCTCGGCCCATGCGGCCGGCGTGCTATTGTCGGGATGACCGCCCCACAGCCAGTCGGGATTGCGCGTACCCGTGCAAGAAGTGATCAGTTCCGTCCCCAACTTTCCACTCGCAGTGGCTAGCGCGGCGAGCCACTGCATCCCAGCGCGGCGCTTTTCCAAGTCGGGGTCGATGATGTTGAAGGTCCCCGACAGCGCGGCGATCTCAATGCCGCGCGTTGCGTGGGCAGCGCGGATGCGCTCGCAATCGGCGTCCGTCAGCGCCGCCGGATCAATACCCGCAGCCGTCAAATCGAGTTGCACGGCCTCCAAACCAGCGGCCTGCACCCCATCGAGGCTCTCCTCCAACGTCGGCCGCTCAAAAACCTTGTGGAAAATCCCTAGCTTCATTTTGCATCTCCCCAGCTTCGACCAACCCCCGCTTCGACGCGGATCGGCACGCGAAACGGCCGCCCCTTTGCGTCTTCCACGGGAGACTCCATGATCGATGTGATGAAATCAACGTATTCGCCAGCCTTGTCCCGAGGAGCTTCGAGGAGCAGTTCGTCATGGACCTGCACGAGCATTCGCGTCTCCGACGGGAGCATGTTGTCTAAGGCGATCATCTTGTTGCGGCAGATGTCCGCGGCAGTGCCCTGAATCATCGAATTGAAAGCGGTTCGGACGTTGCCATCGGGGAATCGCCGCCGCCGGCCGAACATGTTGACGATATGTCCATGCCGGCGCGTATAAGCAAGCACATCCTCGCGGATCTGCCGCACGTTTTTATAGGTTGTGAAGTAAGCTTCAATGAACGCTTTTGCTTCTATGAGCGAAAGCCCGGTCGCAGACGACAATGCCTTCGCGCCCATTCCGTAGATCAGTCCAAAGTTGAGCGCCTTTGCCTGGTCCCGTTCCTCGGCGGTCACCTCTTCAATCGGTTTGTCGAAGATGTCGGCGACCGTCTTTTTATGGAGGTCTATGTCTTGTTCGAACGCCTCCATCATCTTGGGGTCCTGAGCGTAATGGGCGGCGCAGCGCAGTTCGACCTGCGAAAAATCCACGTCGATGAGGACGTGGTCCTCCTCGGCGACGAAAGCGGAGCGAATAGTCGCGCCTCGGGGAATTGCTTGTAGGTTCGGGTCGTTGGAGGAAAGGCGTCCAGTGATCGTCCCCGTCTGATTGAAGTTGCAGTGGATGCGACCCGTTTCCGGCAAGACGAGTTGCGGAAGTTTATCGACATAGTTCGCCAGCAGAGTCGTTAGTTCGCGGTGTTCGAGAATGAGCGGGACGACGGGGTGGCGGTGGCGCAGGGATTCGAGCGCCCATTGGTTGACCGACTGCCGACCACTGCGCGTTTGGCGATCTGACGGCAGCGCTAGGTCGCCGAACAACACTTTGCCGAGTTCGACGGTCGAATTGACGTGAAACCTCCTGCCGGCATGCGCCCATATTCCCTCTTCCAGTTCGCGGATGCGCAGTCGGTATTCGTCCCCAATGCGCTTGAGATGGTCGATGTCGAGGCAAATGCCTGTCTGTTCCATCTTCCGCAGGATGCGCATCGTCGGCAGTTCGTATTCGTAGTACAGATGGGCGAGCGTCGGCAGCTCGTCGATTTCCGCTTTGAACAATTCGTACAGTCGGAACGTATAGTCCGCGTCGGCGCAGGCGTACTCGGCGAGATCGGGGTTTTTGCCGAACAGCGTCAGTTGATTGAGGTCGTTGAAGTCAACGGCTTCCTCGTCGAGCAGATCCCGCGCGAGCCGCTTGAGCGACTTCGAGCGGTTTTCGTCGAGCAAATGGGCCGCGAGGAGCGTATCGAAAATCTCCGCGCCTTCAAGGTCGATGTCGTGCCGTTCGAGAATCGTCAAATCGAACTTCGCGTGATGGAACGCGAGCTGCTTTTGCCGCAGCATCTGCTGCAACTTCGGCGCGTCGATCGCCTCTGCGGGCAACCAGAACGCACGGCGC
>JAPOYQ010000374.1:0-4584 GCA_026706505.1 Gemmatimonadota bacterium | reverse complement strand
GAGTCCCGGAGAGACGTGCGCGCATCTTGTTCAGCGAATCGCCCTCCGTATCGACGGCAAGCGTGGGGTACAGTGCGATTTGCGACAGGTCGCTCAGAACGCGGTAGTCCTTCTCCGCCATGAATCCCCTCTATTGTCGAGCATCGCCAATCTGCTCAACGCAAAAACTGCAATGCGTAGAGCCGCGCGTCCCGCATCTCAAAGCGTAGCCGCACCGGCGTGCCCGCCAGCTTCCCAATGGGCTCCTGCCAACTCACCTCCTTGCACACCCCATTGCCCATCACCGCCTCGGACGCTTGTACCGCTTGCCCGCTTTCATCGAGCACTTCCACCCGCAGCCACCCTCCAGCCCCGCCGTCGAAGTTCAGCACCAACCGCTCGCCGGTAAATTGCAACAGCGGCGTCGTGAAAAACCCGCCACCATAGCCCGCCGCCGCCGCCACAAACCCATCTAGCCGCAGCGAGGCGCGAAAAATCCCGCTCGCTCGCGCCTTCCCCTGGTCCTCCCTACCACCGTGCCGCCGCGCCGTGCCGTTGTAATAGAGCCACAACTCGTCGCCCACCGGAATAAACCACGGATTGGCAAACAGCATCCCACTCAACAGGCCACCGTCCCAACCCTGGCGCAAAAAGGCCCGGCGCTCCCCCTGCCGCTGCCAGCTAATCCCATCGCGGCTGCTGAGTAACTGCACGTCCATGGTCGCCGGGAAGTCGTCCTCACCCCAGTGATAATACGCCGCCGGCAGCATGAAATAGGCGTCCTGTGCCGCGTCGTACTTAGTGGCACAACTGGTGTAAAAATCGATATTGGGCCGGGGGTCGTCGCGCTGGAATGGCACTGGAATTTGCAAATCCTCCTCATCCGCTTCAAAGACGATCTCCTGGGCGGACCAATGCCTAAAATCAGGCGAGGTTATCCGCCCAACGCAGCGGTACGAGCCCTTGCCCCCGGCCTCGGCTGCTTCGGACAAGCGCTGGGTCTCCCTAACCCGCGTATAGCCCACGTACAGTTCAAGCCGGTCGTCCCAGAAAAACATATTCTGCGTGTCGCACATCGTCCGCGGCGGATTCGGCTGGTCTGGATAGTACTGCCAGTGCAGCCCATCGGCCGAGTGCATCGCCCACAGTCCCGGCTCGACGCCCTGTGCTCGCTCTTCATCCGTCGGCTGGAACTTGGTCCACAACTTGTAGCGTTCCTCAGCTGCCGCCCGCTCGTCGCGCAACACAGTCGCCCCCTGCATACTCTGCTGCTCGACCAACGGCGCGACGATATTGTTGTCCCGGCTGCCACGGAATTCCACTAGGCCCAGCACTGGCTTTTCCCAGTGCAATCCATCTGCGGATTCTGCATAGCCCAACCGCCGTGCCCCCTCCATCGGCAATCCCGTCTTCATGGTCGCGTCGTACCACATCCGCCACTGGCCATCCGCCTCCCGCCACACCGTGTTATACGCCCCAATCCCCCACTCCTCCCACGCCCAATCTGACCGCAACACCGGCTCTAAGTGCTGCACCGGCGTCCCCATTTGCAACGCGATTCTCTCGCGCTCGGCAAATAACCGATCGTCGATAAAAAGCTGCTTCCTGTCACCTATATCTAACATGGGACTACTCCTTGGTGGGGACGTGTTTAATGAGATCGAACAGATCGCCAATCACAGAACACCTCGTGGTGAAGTTTGCGCCCCATACTGTATCCCGCCAATGAGACCAGAGCAAGGATCATATAACACCTTATTGACAGCGGGCATTAAGCCTCATAAATAATAGAGCCGTTAAAGCCCCAATTTTTCTGGATTACACGAGCGAGAACTAAAGGAGTAAACATGACTACAACCCGTGAAGAACTCGTCTTTTCCGATGCTTTCGACGGTACTCTCGATCCCGAGTGGACTTGGCTGCGCGAACACCCCGGCTTTTGGCGCTTGCAGGACGGCCTAGAAATTCGCGTCGAACCGGGCGTGGCCCCTACCGTGCAAAACGCACTGCTGCGTCCAGCCCCGGATCGAAGTAAAGGAACCTGGGCCATAGAAGTGACGGTGTACAACCACACTCACCCCATCCAGCAGTACGAGCAGGCCGGCATCACTTGGTACCAAAACGGCGAGCCTGTCTTCAAGCAAGTCAAGGAACTGATCGACGGCGATCTCTACATTATTCCCGGCCGCAAACCCATGCCCACCCAGAGCGTGCGCCTGCGCCTCGTCGTCACCGCCGACTCTTGGGAAGCCCAGTACCGGCCCGAGGGCGAGGACCAATTCCACACCGCGGATCGGGGCGAGTTGCCCCAGCCCGGCGACGATCAAGTCAGCATCCAGTGCTACAACGGCCCCGAAAACGCCGAGCACTGGATCCGCTTTCAGGACTTTCAGATCAAACGCCTAGGCTGATGCCCGCCTCTGCTAGCGAAACCAGTCGTAATTCAACCCCAACGACCGATCCTGCAACGGCAACTCCACCCGCTCTCCGCCCTGCGCCGAGGAAACCTTCAACGCCACCTCTACCTCTAGCGCCACACCCACTCGCCGCCCCGAATTCTTCGGCTCCTCCATCTCCCCGGCCAAACACCGCATCACATCATCCACGCAATACACCGCCCCGTACGGCATATTGAACTGCGGCTGCGGCCAATCCAACTCCGCCACGGCTGACCCTGCCGGCCCTGCCACCTGCTGCCACAACCGCCATCCCTTGCCGTAGTCGAAAGCCATCTCCCCACGCGCTCCACACAACCGCACCCCCGGTGCTCCCTTGCGAAAATGCACCACCGTCCCATCCGCAGCCACCAACATCCCCTGACCGGCGAACTCGTCGCTGCCCGACTCCCGCCGAGGCTGATCCCCCGTGCCGACCACCCACGCTGGGGGAGCGTCGAGGAAATACGACCAGTTCTGATGCTGCGCCCCAGCATTCGGAGCCTCGATCGACACCAGTTCGCCGATGGCCCCTTCTGCAAGCAGCGCCTTGGCCCGCGCAAACGAAGGATGAGTCGTGGTAATTGCCCCGCAACACAGAGGCACCCCCGCCTCGGCGCAGACACCCACCATCCGGTCCACTTCCTCTAGCGTATGCACCATCGGCTTTTCCGTGACAATGCCCTTGGCCCCGCACTCGACGGCTAGACAGGTAAAATGCGCGCGGTATTTGGTATTGGTGCATACCGCGACGATATCTGGCCGCTCTTTTCGCAGCATGGCCTCGGCGTCCTCGTAGAGCGCCTCGATCCCATAGCGCTCGCCATAGGCTTTCAGCCGCTTGGGATCGCGGTCAGCGGCGATGACCGTCTCCACCTCGGGCCGATCCCACAGCGCCTCGGCATACGAGGTGGGATTGCCCTCGTCGCCGGGGTGGTCGTAGTGGTGAAATTTGCGATGGATGTCCAACGGCGGCGTAGGCCGGTCGATATCGTCGATTTCAAAGCGGTCCCCGATCCGGCTGGCCAGATCGTAGAGCAGGCCCATCCAGCCTAGGCCGATAACTGCAGCGCGATACATGAGCAACCTCCCCTTTGTGGTCGGAATCAATCGGCCCGCAGCACTGCGTTGTGCGCGGCCAGATCCCAAGTCTCGTTGTACACCAGCGGCTGAGCCCGTTCGGGTGGATAGCCGGGGGGTGGATTATTGGGATCGAGCAATTCCAGCCGATCGCGGCCCCGGGGCGCATCGAGCCACGCCCGCTCCTCGGGCGCGGCTTGTACCGGACGCCGCAAAATAAACTCCACCCGGTCGCGGCGCGAGAAGGCCGCATGAGCGACGAACACCCGATGTACATCGCTTCCATCCCAAGTAGCCAGATCCGGCAGTAGTACCGGGCCGGTACATATCTGGTACTGACCATCGACCACGTTGAGATTCATAACGTTGATCGGATATTCGAGCTCGACCTCAATGCCACTGGCCGCATCCTGGTACACCGAGCGGGCGTTTTGCGCGTCGCCGGCAAAGGTCGAGGCCACAATGGCGTCGGCTTCCTCCAGCGCCTCGGATGCCGGATAGGAGCGGATGTCTATGGTATAGTCCTGATACGCATCCGCCAGCGAACGCGCGCTGACTTCCTCGGACTCCGTGCTCGGCCGCTGGGCAATCGCCGGAATCGAGGAGCGGCTAAAGGGCATCCGCCACTCGCCGCTGGGGATCTGGAACAGGTTTTCGCTGGCAATGGTGTATTCGCTGCGGCAGGGCGCGCCCAAAAAGAGTTCAGCCAACTCGGCTCCGCCACTGTCGCGCAAAACGCAACGGGCCTCTAAGGTAAAACGCACGTGATAGACCTGGCCGTGCTCGCCGACGAAACCACCGGGCCACTTGTAATAAGGGTCCGGCTTCCAAGGGTGGGCCTTCCATGTAAAGGACGAACGGGGAAAATTGATCATCGCCATCTCCTGCCGGGGAACTTGCCCCGGCCACTATGGGTTCACATCTTACTGCGCCAGATTTTGTAGTATAGTAAATGGCATCTTTAAGTAAAAATGCCAGATTCACTCTCACACCAATAGCCAAGGAGATTTCCATGACTCGTCCCAATGCACTCCACTTCGCGTGGGTCGCCGCTCTGACATTTGCTCTTACCGCCGAGGCAACTTTGGCG
>JAPOYQ010000387.1 GCA_026706505.1 Gemmatimonadota bacterium | reverse complement strand
CGGCGAACCACTCTGGATGCGTATAGTCCCCCGTACCGACCACGTCAACGCCCTTGAGCGCCGACCACTTGTGCAAGTTGGAAGGGTTGAGCTCGCGGCTCGTCGCTCGCGCAAAGCGCGAGTGCAAATGCACGTCGATTGTGAGCTGCATTTCGGATCCCCGTTGACTTTAGTTGCCCTAATCCCGCTCGACCCAATTGGCAATCACAATGCCCACAGCCACTAACCCCATGCTAGCCAGCAGATAGGGCGATATAGCCTCGTCCAAGAGCGCGGCGCTCAACAGCACGCCCACCACCGGCGTAGCAAAGCCGAAGCCCCCCAATCGCCCCGGCGAGTGGTGTTGGAGCAGAAAAACTAGAATGATAAAACACAATCCGGCGACGACGATGCCTTGGTAGAGTACGCCAGCTATGACCGGTCCGGTCAGGACGTACTCAGCCTCGGATTCTAAGAACGCGCTCCAAGCGGCAAACAGCGGCAGACTCAGCACGGCCTGCCAAAACAGAACCTGATACGGGTTGAGCCCCTGCACCAACCGCTTGATCACCACCTGCCGCAGACCCAATAACAAGCCGCTCGCGGCCACCATCGCGTCGCCGAGCAGGTACTGCGTTTCGGCCAGTGCCAGCGACTCCCAGAACAGCAGCACCACGCCGGCAAACGAAATGACCAAACCAAACCACTGCCCTAAGCCCAAGCGGTCGCCGACGAGCAAGTGCGCGAAGAATGCCGTGAAGAAGGGGTAGATATTGACCACCACCCCCGAGCGGCTGGCCGTGGTGTATTGAGTGCCTGCGTTCAAAAGCCATATCTGCAGCGCGAAAAGCAGCGCCAAGCCGCCCAGCCCCTTCCATTCGCTGGAGGGTATGCGCAACTGAATACCAGCAAAAAGTGCCCCGACCCATACGGTCAGGGCACCCAATGCAAAGCGCAAACCAGCCATCGCCGCCGGCGGCACCCCATCGAGACCCACCTTGATCGCCACCGGATTGCCGCCCCACAGCACGGCGGTCAAAACGGCTAGGGTGCCGGCCTTTAGCCCGACGGCCTCATTGCGGATTTCGGCGGCCAATTTACTCGATGATCTCGGCCTTGACGATATAGTCTAGGTTGGGAAAGTTTTCTTCTAGAAAGGCGTTGCCATTCATGGCGATCTGACCTTGGTTTGGCTGCTGGCCATACTCGGCGTTGATCGCATCGACCACCTCCATACCTTCGACGACTTCGCCGAAAGGCGCAAACCCCATGCCATCGAGTTTGGAGTTGTCCCCCAAGTTGATAAAGAGCTGGGTTGTACGCGTATTGGGCTGGTTGGTTTTGGCGTACGTGATCCGTCCGCGCGTATTGACCTGCTTGACGGGGTCGTCGAGGATATGGGCCCGATGCCAGACCTGGTTCAGCTTTGGATCGCCGCTCAGGCCCCACTGCACCACAAAGCCGGGTACCACGCGGAAAAAGCGCTGCTCGTCGTAAAAACCATTGCGGACCAAGTTGTAGAAGCGGTCGGCACCGATCGGTGCCCAATCGCGCGTCACTTGGATGACCACCGGGCCGGCGCTAGTCTCCAAGCGGACTGAGAATTCGTCGGGTGCCTGCTCGTTTAAGGCGTCGCCTGTAGGATCCATTAATATCTCCTTGCTTGTTTCCCCACCTTGACCGCCGGTTCCACAGCCGAAAGCCCAAAGTGCGATGATTAGTAGTGCGCTCCGCTTCATAATTTTATGCCTTTTTGCTTGGTGTGTTTGTCGATTTCCGCTACAGCCCTTTCACGGCTGCGACGAGCGCCTCGGTCGTAATGCCAAAGTGTGCCCACGTCTCTAGATGGCCTTCCGACGGAGCCGTCGTCGGATCGGTAATGCCGATGTGCGTCGCCGGAATGCCCAAGTCGCCGGCGACGCCCGCGACCAACCCGGCGAAACCGCGCACGCCGACATTGGCTGCGCCGATCAGGCCATCTTCAATGGTTATCACGCCCTTGGGATAACGACCCACTAGTTCTTCTAAGGCAGCGTCAGGCAGCGGTAGCCCATTGATTATATGCACATCCACCCCCCCTTCGAGCTGTTCAGCCACCTCTCCAGCCAGAAAAGCCGGCGCACCAAAAGCCAAAATCGCCCGCTCGGCTCCAGCGTAAGTGCGATAAACTGTCATCGGCTCCCAAGCGTCGCCCGCCTCCCACAGCGGCCCCGAGCCATCTTGTTTTTCGAGGATGGGCAGGGAATCGCGCGGGATGCCGATGATGTGCCCTCCGTAGTGCGCCGCCATATCGCAGACCGCCAAAAACGCCGCCCGCGCATCGGCTGGCCCGTAGAAGCGGTGCAAATAGGGCAAATAACTCAAGCCGACGTTGATCCACTCCAAGCCCCAACCCGAAAAGTGATCGCGCCCCGTGCAGGCCCCCACGTGCGAGACGTGGAAGGCGACGTTGAGGCCCTCGTTGACGCCGGTGAGATTGCGCTGATAGCGCCAGACGTCAAATCCCTCGCGGGCAATGCCCTCGTAAAAGGCGGCAAACGTCGATACCACATTGAACTGCGGACCCGGCCCACTCATCGCCAACCCATCGGTGATCAGACAAGCGGCTTGCTCCTCAATACTCATCTCGAATTGGTGATCCGCAGCCAAGAAACCGCGTGCCTTCGCCAGCTTGGTCGAGGGATCGAGGTCGCAGCTAACGACGAAGACATTGTCGGGAAAATGCGCGGCCACCGCTGCGTACGCAGCCTCGGACCCGGCGCGAGGGCTTTCGCGCTCGCCCACCGCGGGCAAGCTAACCTTTTCCCGCACATCCTCGGACAGAACCAAGTTGCGGCTGCCGGGAGCAGGTCTAGCTCGGGTCTCAACTTGGCGCTTCTCGTCTTGGCGCAGCGTCGCTAGGGCTTGTTCCGCGGCCGCTGTCTTTTGAAACATCGGATTGCTCAGCACTTGCGCGGCGTCGCGGCCCTTCATGTGGCCGTCATGATGCCCTTCGCCGCCGGGGAGCTTGTTGACCAAAAAGAGGCACTCGAGCATCGGCACTACGTCGCGATAGCTCATCAGCGAACCGGGGGTCCAGATGCGGGTACTCAGCTCAACCCCGTGCTCGGCGGCAAACGCTGCGACCTCGGAACCAATGCCCATGCGCTCGCCAAAGTCGCCGAGGAGTTCGTGCGTTCCCGTGGGATAGATCAGCGTCGGCCGGCCCTGCTGCGCCAGTTTGTAACCTTCGACATAGGTTTCGTAAAGCACCGCAGCGTCGTGCAAGGTCTCGATCTCGATGACTTCCACGCCCATCGCCGCGACGATCGGACGCGGGTCTTTATCCATAATGCCCTCGGTAGCGCCCGAAAGCTGGATGCCGTTGCGGTGCATGACGAAGGTGATCGGCGCTCCGTGGACGGCGGCACCGTTGAAGCCATTGAGCGCTTGGCCCGAGATGTAGCCAGCGTCGCCACAATGGCAGATGACCCAGCCGCCCTCGCCGCGCTTGGCCCGCTTGCCGAGGGCTTGGCCCACGGCCACCGGAATCATCACCCCCAAGCGCCCACCGTTGAGTTGGGTGCCGCCCGGCAGCCAAGACACGTGCCCGGGAGCGTCGAGCCCGCGGCGAAAACCCTCGACGACAATCTCCTCATCGATAAAGCCCAACGCCGCTAATGCCGCGTAGTAACCCACAGAAGTATGGGCGTGTTCGATAGTGTATTCGATGCGCTCGTAGTCAGTGATCGCCAAAGTCAGCAAGAGCGACGGAATCAACTCCAGACCGCCACCGAGGTGATCCAGTTCGCCGATTTCGGCCAGTGAGGCCAGCGAGCGGATCGCGGTCGCGGCTGCTCCGATCTGCAAGCCCTCTAGGGCGTCGATTTGCTCTTGGTGCAGCGCTTGTTGGTTGCCGATATCCACGGTGAGCGGCAAGACCTCGGAATGCACTTTCTCGCCTAGATAGCGCACTCCGCCCAACAGCTCTTTGTTGCGCTGCCGCTGACCTGTTTGCGCCGCTTCGATCCCCCGCATGTATAACTCCCTAAGTGGGTATTTTTAATTGAATGAAAGAACCGTAAAAGTATAAACCCAGCACCGAATGCGAGCAATCAACGCGGCTTGAACTGCACGGCCAATTTCTCCGCCCATGCCTTGTTCGCGTCGATCGTGCGCCCGGCGTTGTGCGGCGTATGCACCACGTTGTGCCGCCCCAGCAGCGGATCGTCTAAAGGCAGCGGCTCCTGATCCCACACGTCCGCTGCTAGGCTCAGTTCATCGGCCATCACTCGCCGCCGGATCGCGTCCGTATCGCAGATCTTAGCTCTAGTCACCAACACCACCAGACAGCCCTTGGGCAGCGCGTCAATGTGCTCAGCCGCGACCAAACCGCGCGTCGATTCCGTGAGCGGGACCATGGGCGCGAACACTTCGGCATCGGTAACTAGCCGTTCTAGATGGTACTCGCGGCGCGACCCAGCCCGGTGAAAGCACGGCTCCGTGGCAAACGGATCCCAAGCCGCCACGTCGGCTCCCAGCATCGATGCGAAGCTGGCGTAGCGGCTAGCGATATTGCCGGCCCCGACGATCCGCACCCGCTTGCCGCACAGCGTGCCACTGGCAAAGGCCGGATCGTCGCCAAACTGGTGCCCGCGCGCTCCGGGCTGGCCCTGGCCCTCGGGCGGCTCGTAGTCCCAAGGCGCTTGACTCTGGATGATCTCTCGGTGCAACTGAGGAATCCGCCGCAGCCCGCACAGCGTCAAGGCCAAGCCAAATTCCGCCACAGTCTGCGACCAAAACCCCTCGCTCGGATGGTCGTAAACAACGACGCCGGCCTCGGCCAGATACTCGCTACAGCCCTCGCCTAGCCGCCGACCATAAGACCCCTGAAAGGTCGCCTCCTGCAAAGCCGTAAAAAGTCGCAGACACGCCAGACTCACCGGCACCCCTAGCGTAGCCAACCGCGTCACTTGGCTCGGATCCTCGGCGACCTCGCCCAAGGGCCGCTCCTCTCCGTGCGCCAAACGCACAAAGTCCGTTTCGGGCCACAAGGTGCGGAAGTGGTCGGCGGCAAAGGGCCAAACTCCGTCAAAATCTGGATGAACGACGATCAGATCGCCCATGTTATTCGCTCTCCTCACAAAAAAACGGCTGCGTCCAAGCAAACGCCTCTCCTGCGCCCCAACACTCAAAGCGCACGTATCCCGCCCGCTCTGGCACTTCCACCTCGATTTCCCGTCCATCGGCCACAGCTATCCGCTGCGCGCCGGCGCGCAGGGCCACGATCCGCGCCGCATTCTCCGTCTCAATCCAAATCCTGTTTCCCTCGACTTGGATCTGGTTGATCTCAACTCCCGTCGAGGCGTAAAACCGACCGGCGCGCAGGGCTTCCACCACGCCGCTAGCCGTTTCCTCCTCCACATAGGCCACATTCCACCCCAACCCCACATCGCCTTTGGCCGCGTGGCTGTCGTCGTTGGCAAACCCCCATAGGCGTCTTCCCGCGCTCAGCAGCATGTCCCAGCGATTCGTCGCGTAGGGGCTGCCCTCCGAGCGGCAGATCACGCCGTTGTAGATCTCCAAGCCCACGTAGCCCTCGCAGGCCTGCAAAAGCTCCTGCGGACAGTGGTTGAAATTGCCGTGCCTGTTGGGGTGGTTGAAAAGGGCAAAACCACCGCCCGATTCGTTGACCTCGTCAATTACTCGTTGCCGATCCGCATGGGGCTCGACCCACCCTGCGTCCCCTACGTGCAAAACGTGCGGGCCATTGGCTGAGATCTCATTGCCCGGAACTAGGATCATCCCTTGTGCATCGTATTGCTCGTAGTCTTCCAAGGACGTATAGATGTCGTGATCGCTGATCGCCAAGAAGCCGTAGCCGCGGCCCGCGTAGTCGTCAATTACCGCTTGGTGATCTCGCTCGCCGTCGCTAGCGGTCGTATGCGTGTGCAGGTTGCCGACTAGCCAGCGTCCTCCGCTCAAATTCTGATAGGGATGTTCGATCATTGGGATTCTCCTCGGTTGGGAAGCGGCCTCAAAATACGGGAGTGCCCTGCGGGCGACAAGGGAAGGTGCCCGCAGGAGCAGTGTTGACGCGAAAAGTAAGTGGCCGTTTAATACAGACCCGTGCAGAGACAGACTCTAAACACATAATTGAATAGGTTCCCGATGAAAATCACCGATATCCGCACGCTCTCGCTCTCGTGCGCCCACGAGCCTGAACTTCAGTGGTACAGCGCCACCTTCCACGTGCCCAAGGCCGACTGCTCAATCTGTATCATCGAGACCGACGAGGGCTTGCAGGGCATCGCCGAGCCTTGCGCGTACGGCGTGCCGCCCGCAATCGCCGCTCGCATCGACGAACTCAAGCCCAATCTCATCGGCCGCGACCCCCGCGACGAAGATCTGACGCCGCACAACGAAGCGGAGCGCGCCAACGACATCGCCAACGCCGGCCTCAACTGCGCGCTGTGGGATTTGCGCGGCAAGATCGCCGGGAAACCCACCGCCGACCTGCTCTGCGCGCCAGGACAGAAACCCCTGCGCCGCCTCCGCCTCTACGCTTCCTCGGGCGTGCGCTACGACTGGGACGATCACCCCGAATCCGTCGTCGAAGAGGCCATCGGCTATGCAGAAGAGGGTTTCACCGCCTACAAGATGCGCATAGGCACCCACTGGGCGTGGTCGGGCGTCACCGTCGATCGCTTCTTGAAAATAGCGCATCAAGTCTACGAGGCCGTGGGTGCGCGCATGGACCTGGCCCTCGACGGCAATTGCCGCCTCTCGATGGAGGAGGCGCTGCCCATTGCCGAGGCGCTCGACGAAATGGGCTGGGCTTGGTTTGAGGAGCCGGTCGAACGCGTACCCGAGGACTACGCCCGACTCAACGAGGCCGTCTCCATCCCCGTCACTGGCGGCGAGCCTTTTACCACGTGGGCGCAATTCGAGCCATTCATGGAGGTGGGGGGCTTCGGCATCGTCCAGCCCGACGCCGGCGTCTGCGGCATCGACCTCTGCATGGAAGTCGGCCACAAAGCCCACTTCGACTACGGCGGCATACCCCTGATCCCGCACAACTGGCACAATGGCCTAATGACGATGGCCAACGCCCACATGGTTGCGGCGCTGCCCGATCCGCGTCTAGTCGAGCTAAATATGAAACAGGGGCCTCTGCAGTGGGAAATTCTGCGCGAGAAGCCGCTGATCGAAGACGGTCACTTAGTTCTGCCCGACGCCCCAGGCTTCGGCGTCGAACTGGCCGACGACCTCGAAGCGCGCTTTCCGTACATCGAAGGCTCTTGGGGCGATCCCGTACAGCGCTGAGAACTTATGGTCACCGACCTCGAAAATTACCTCTTCGACCTGCGCGGCTACCTGCACTTAGAGGGAGCGCTTACCGCCGATGAGGTCAAAGACCTCAACGATTGCCTCGACGTCATCCCGCCGCTAGAGCCGGGCGATTGGTACGGGCACATCCACGCCCATACCTATGGCACGATTGACGGCCTCAACTTGCAGCAAATCTACGAGGCGGGCGAGCCTTTTGAGCGGATGATCGACCATCCCGCTTGGATCGAGAAAGTGAAGCACTTCGTCGGCGGCGAGGGCACGTTCGACTACGCACACGGGCCGCTCTTCATCGACGAAAACTTTGCCAACTTCCGCCAACCCGGGGAGGCCATCGGCCTGCACTCTGGCGGCTATCCCCCCATCATGCGCAACCAATTTCGCTACCACGGCGGACGCTACATGTGCGGCCAAATCAACATCCTCGTCGCGCTCACGGACATCGGTCCGGGCGACGGCGGCACCATGCTGATCCCCGGCAGCCACAAGTCCAACTTCACGCATCCCGACTTAGACCGGCATCGCATGAGGCCCGAAGGTGCCACTGTCGAGGGCATCACCGGCGCGGTGGAGTGCCATATGGCCAAGGGCGACGCCTTGCTCTTTGTCGATGGCCTCTCGCACGGCTCGGCCCGGCGCAAAAACGAGGGCACTCGCCGAATCTTCGTCTATCGCTACGGACCCTCTTGGGGCAATTTCCGCCACGGCTACCACCCCTCGGAAGAGCTATTGGCGCGCCTGACGCCCGAGCGGCGGCAGATCGTCTGGCCGCAGAGGCCCCGTCCCCAAGGACCGCAAAAAAAGGGCATTGAGTAGATTCCATGAAAGGCATCATCCTCGCCGGCGGCCAAGGCACGCGCCTTTACCCCTTGACCGTATCGGTCTCCAAGCAGATCCTGCCGATCTTCGACAAGCCGATGATCTACTACCCGCTCTCAGTGCTCATGCTGGCCGATATCCGCGAGATCCTCATCATCTCCAGCCCAGAGCACACCGATCTCTACCGCCAACTCTTCGGCGACGGCGAGCGGCTGGGGCTGAGCATTGAATACGCGGTCCAAGACCGGCCCGAGGGCGTGGCCCACGCCTTTGTCGTGGGAGCCGATTTCGCTGGCCGCGACCCCTGTGCCTTGATATTCGGCGACAACTTCCTCTACGGGCATGGCCTGACTGCGATCCTACAGCGCGCTAGCCAGCTAAGGGAGGGGGGATTGGCCTTCGCTTACTACGTAAAGGATCCCTCGAGCTACGGAGTCGTCGAATTTGACGCCGAGGGCAACGCCATCAGCATTGAAGAGAAGCCGCAAACCCCCAAGTCCAACTACGCGGTCATCGGCCTTTATTTTTACGACGGCGAGGTCGTCGACATCGTCCGCAGCCTCAAACCCTCGGCCCGTGGCGAACTGGAGATTACCGATGTCAACAACGAGTATCTCCGTCGCAAACAGCTCAAAGTCGAGGTATTGGGGCGGGGCTTTGCCTGGTTCGACACCGGCACGCACGAGAGCCTCCTAGAGGCCAGCGACTTCGTCCAAACCATCGAGCACCGGCAGGGGCTCAAAGTGGGCTGCATTGAGGAAATAGCGTACCGCAAGGGCTATATTGGTGCAGAACAGCTCCTTCGCATCGCCAATTATTCCCAAGACAATGCGTATTGCCTCTATCTGAAGCACCTCGTCGAACAGTCCGGCCCGACGTTCTAACGCCTTTTGACTTATCGGCCCGCCGCCATACCTTAGTGTATTTCACTTTCCGCACAGCCACTTAGATATGAAGCAACTCGCACTCGACAATCCTCTCGCACAGGGATTAGACCTAGCCTTCGTGGGCATGAGCATCGTCTTCACTGCCCTAGTATTGGTCAGCGTTTTTATCGCTGTCTTGCCGAGGATCCTCGCCGCGATCCACCCCTATATTCCCCCAGCTCAACTGCACACGCAGAGTCATAGCAAAGAAAACGACGCACCCGCAATCGCCGCGGCCATCGGCTTCGCCCTGCACGCGCGCCGCCAAAACGACTAAACGGCCATGGAAATTCTCCTCGAATTCCTCACTACCACGGCCGTGGCCAACATGTCTCGCGGCAATCTGCTGATGATCGCTATCGGCGCGATCTTCATTTCTCTAGCCATCCGCAAAGACTACGAGCCGCTGCTACTGTTGCCGATTGGCTTCGGCTGCATCGTGGGCAATCTCCCGTCTATCTCCAGCATGGCCATCGGCGTGTACGACCAAGGCAGTGTGCTCTACTACATCTACTTCGGCGTCAGCCAGGGGATCTTCCCACCGCTGATTTTTCTCGGTATCGGCGCAATGACCGATTTCTCGATCATGCTCTCCAGCCCCCGGCTTGTCCTACTGGGGGCCGCGGCGCAGACGGGCATTTTCCTGACCTTGATCGGCGCGCTTTACCTAGGCTTTACTCCGGCCGAGTCTGGGGCCATCGGCATTATCGGCGGAGCCGACGGGCCAACGGCGATCTTCCTCGCAGCCAAGTTAGCTCCCACCTGCTTGGGGCCATTGCCATCGCCGCGTATTCCTACATGGCCTTGGTACCAGTAATTCAGCCGCCGGTAATGAAACTTTTGACCACCCGTAAAGAGCGGCTAATTCGCATGAAGCCCCCGCGCGAGGTCTCGCAGCGCGAAAAGATCATCTTTCCCATCGTCGC
>JAPOYQ010000864.1 GCA_026706505.1 Gemmatimonadota bacterium | reverse complement strand
GCGACCCCGCATGAGGGTGCGCAGGTGATCGAGGATGGCTTCCTCCGTGTGGGTGTCCACTGCGGCGAGCGCGTCGTCGAGGATGAGGATCTGCGGGCGGCGAATGAGCGCCCGGGCCAAGGTCGCGCGCTGCTTCTGGCCGCCGGACAGGGTGACGCCGCGCTCGCCGATGAGGGTGTCGAAGCCCTCGTCGAATTGGTCGATGTCCTTTTTGAGTTGAGCCTCTTCGGCCACGGCGTGGATCTGGGCTTGTGCGGCCGAGTCCACGCCGTAGGCGAGGTTGGCATTGAGGGTATTGGAAAATAGAAAGGGGTTTTGTGGGACGTAGCCGATGGCGTCGCGCAAGGTCGTCAGGGGCCATTCCTCGATCGGCACCCCGTCGATGAGCAGTTGCCCCGGCCCGGCTTGAATCAAGCGCGGCACCAAGCGCGCTAGGGTGGTCTTGCCAGAGCCGACGCGGCCGATGATTCCGAGCGTCGTGCCTTGGGGAATATCGAGATCAATCTGGTGTAGGACTTGTTCCCCGCCGTAGGAGAAACTGAGCTTGCGGAAGGCGACGTGGCCGGCAATTGGGCGCGAATTGGCCGGGGGCAGGGCGTGGTCTTGGATCTCAGGCTCGACGGCGAGGATTTCGTTGATGCGCTGCATGGACACGAGGGCGCGCTGGGCGCGGTCGATGACCCAGCCGATGTACATGATCGGGCGGATGAGTTGGGTCAGGTAGGCGTTGAAGGCGACGAAGGCCCCAAAGCTGAGTTCGCCGTCGATGACCGCGCGCCCGCCTAGCCACAAGTTCAATCCCAAGCAGAGTGAGGCGATAACGTAGGAGAGCGGCCGGTAATTGGCGCGAGTGCGGATGTAGGCGCGGTTTTTTTCGAGATACGCCCAGTTGAGTCGGTCGAACGCGGCGTTTTGCGCGGGCTCTTGGGTGTAGGCCCGGACCACGCGGATGCCGGAGAGGTTTTCCTGGATGAAGGTGCTAATCCGACCGAAGTAATCTTGGATGGCCTTGTAGCGGGTGTTGATGACTGCGGCGATGCGGATCATCACGACGCTAAAAAGCGGCATGGGCAGTAGCACCAGCAGGGCCAGCTTCCAGTCGAGCAGGCACATGCAGGCGAGGGTGAAGGTCAGCCCCAAGGCGGTATCGACGATGCCGCGAATGCCATAGACCCAAAAAATGTGCACAGAGTGGAGATCGTTGGTCGCCCGCGCCATGAGGTCGCCGGTGCGGCGCTGCTGGTAGTACGACAGCGGCAGCTTGAGCAGGTGGGCAAAGTACGCTATGCGGATGTCGTATTCGATGCGGTTGGCGGCGCGGCCCAAGAACATCCGCATGGCGTAGCCACACACGGCCACGCCCAAGGCGTAGGCGAGGATGTAGAAGACGTAGGTTCCGACTTGTTCGGAAGCGGTTTCCGGTGCTGAGACCGCATCGACGGCATCGCCCACCAGCAGTGGGATGCGCGCCGTCGCCGCCTGTCCCAGCCCGATGCAGAGCGCGCCGAGCAGGATGCGGCCCCGATAGGGACGGACGTATTGAGCGAACGGGCCCCACATTTCAGAAGCCGAATTCTGGGAAGGTGCTGGCCAGCAGCGGGCGCACGGCCGCCAGCGCTTGGGCGCGGTGACTAAGGCGGTTTTTTATTTTCGGGTCGAGCTGGGCCATGGTTTTGGCGTAGGCGGGGACAAAAAAGATTGGGTCGTAGCCAAAACCGTTGGTCCCGGCCGGGGCCGGGGCAATCAGTCCTTCACATGTGCCCTCGGCATGGCACTGGCGGCCGTCGGGGCTTACTGCGCAGAGGACGCAGCGGAATCGGGCCTGGCGTTGTGCTGGCTCGGGATAGGGCGCAAGCTCGGTGAGCAAGAGCTGGCAACGGCCAGCGTCGTCGAGGTTGGGGCCGCCGTAGCGGGCCGAGTAGATGCCGGGAGCGCCGCCGAGGACATCGACCTCGAGGCCGGAGTCGTCGGCGAGGGCGATCTGGCCGCTGGCCGCGGCATAGGCGCGGGCCTTGAGTTGGGCGTTGGCGGCAAAGGTCTGGCCGCTTTCCTCGACGTCGAGATCAAGGCCCAGCGCCGCCGGCGCAACGACCTCGACATCGGCAAGCAGGGCGCGGACTTCGCGCAGCTTGCCGGGGTTGTTCGAGGCCAGAAGCAGCGCCATTGCGGCTATTGGGGTGGTTTGTCAAGCTCTGCGAGTTTGCTCGCCGCGTAGTCTTTGAAACGGCTGTCTTTGATCGCTTGGTTGTACCAGCGCCGCGCCTCCTGTCGTTGGCCGAGCTGAAAATGCGCGTCGCCCAGCAGCGTCTCGGCGGCTGGGTAGTCGTCTTGGCAACTGGTGGCGCGCCGACCGTGCTCAATGGCTTGGCGGAAATTGCCCATGCCGTAGTGGGCCTCGCTGAGCCGGTAGTACGTCTCGCAGTAGCCGTCTTCTAGATCGGCTGCCTTGTTCAGTGGGGCAATGGCCTCGTGGAAACGGCCGAGCTGGTTGAGCGCAATGCCGAGCAAGCGGTGCCCTTCGGGGTACGTGTCGTCGATCTTTAGGGCCTTTTGCAAAAGCGGCACGACGCCCTCTATATCTTGGGTATCGAACTTCAACCGCGCCAAGTCGCCGTATGATTCCATGTACGTGGGGTCGGCCTCTATGGAACGCTGGTAGGTGACAATAGCTTTGCCGTAGTCGCGGCTGAGGCGCTGGATGTCGCCGAGGGCATTGTAGGGCCTGGCGTCGGTGGGATCGGCTGCGATGGCCTCGGCAAAGGCCACTTTGGCCTTGTCTTTCTCGTGTAGGCCACTGTAAGAAAGGCCCATGACGTAGAGGGCTTGGGCGCTTTGCGGGCCGTAGTCGCGCGAGCTGGTAAAATAGTCGATGACCTCGCGGTATTTCTTTTGGCGAAAACTGTTGAGGGCCGCTTTTTGATAGAGCTGGCCTAGGGCCTTAGCGGCCTGTTCCGGCTTAGTGCCGAGGGCATGGGCCGCAGCAAAACTGCGAATGGCTTTGTCGTAATCGTTGAGGGCCTTGTAGGAAATGCCGAGGACGTAGTGGGCATTCCCGTAGGAGGCATCGACCGCCACGGACTTTTCTAGCTCGATGACGGCGTTGCGGTAGCGGCCCTTTTTGACCAAGTCGTAGCCCACGCGAAAGTAGTCGAGGGCTTCGGGCGACTGGGCGAGGGCGGGTGCGCTCAAAAGCGCGAGGGCGAGACTGAGCAAGCGGCAGTACTTCAAAGCAAGATCTCCTCGTATGAAGAACCAAAGGCGTTGCGGGCGTTTAACGGCGGGCGTCGATCAGGGTTTCGACTTCGCCGTGGTCGGGGAAGCGGCCTTCTTGCAGCTTGGAAAAGACTAGCTCGCCATCGAGGCTGAGTTCAAACTTCCCTCGGTCTGAGGGTACTAGCGAGAAGGCAGCAATGTCTTTCTTATAGGCGACGAGTAGCTGTTCCGCCAAACTGGCGGCTCTGTTTTCGTAGCCTCAAGCAGAGCAGTAAACGAGTTCCAAGTTCATGGGAATCCTCCTGTGGAATAGGGGTTGAAAGAGTATAAAAGTCACTAGGAGAGTTGTCAAAAACGGGGGACGGGTGCAGTGGACGGAGTTATAGGCTCCCTTTATCTTTTTATAAATATATGTTACCGCATATAATTCGGGTAAGAGAACGAAGTATGGTCGGCCCTTTTTTTAAAAATCAAAAGTTGGGTGGCACGCGACTTGCCCTGTGGGCCTTGCTGTTGTGCTCCGCGTGTGGGGGCCCCTCGCCGGAAGAGTACATCCGCCAGCTCAAGAGTCTGCAAAAAGCCGAGCGCGTCAAAGCCGCCAACCAGCTCATCCGTTTCGACGCCGACGAGGTTGTTCCCCTGCTGATTGAGGAAGCCGACTCCGGCTACATTCGCGTGCGGTTTGAGGTAATGCACCTGTTGGGCCGCTTTCAAGACGAGCGCGCTGTGCCGACCTTGATCGAGGGATTAAGAGACAAGTCACCGCGGGTAGCGGCGACTGCCGCGTGGGCGCTGGGTCAGATCGGCGCACCGGCGGCGCTTGGTCCGCTGCTCAAGTACGTGCGCGACCCCACGGTAGAAGTGCGCCAATACGTACTCGGCGCACTCGGCTCGTGCCATTCGTACGAGGCTGAGCCGGCCTTGAGCGACTCGGCTTTCCGCGTGGTGCGCCGCGCCTTGCACGCCCCCAAGCCCAAGTGGCGAGTCGCCGCCTTGCAGAGCTTGCGCGCCTACGGGTACCGCGACGCGGTGCAAGAGGTCATTCGCATGTCGGTGGATCCTTCAAATGAGGTGCGCTACGTCGCCGTGCAGGCCCTCGGCCAGATCGGTAGCGCATCGCATCGCCGGCCCGCTCGCAACGCCATCTACGAGGCCCTGTTGGTCGCCCTCGACGCCGACGAGCTGCAGAGCATCCGCGACAAGGCCATGCATGCCCTCGCCGAGGTGGGCGATAAGCGGGCCGTGCCGCACTTGCAGCGGCTGATGAAGGAGGGCACGGAAGAAGACCAGATAGCGGCACGGCTAGCCCTATACAAGCTAAGCCCCCAAGTCGCCGAGGCGATGAGAGCAACTGAGTTAGGAGCGAAATGAAGGAATTGAAGATCGGCTTTCCGTCCGGGAGCTTGAAGGAGTCCACGTTTGACCTGTTTGTCCGCGCTGGCTATCGGGTGCGGCTCGCGCCGCGCTCGTACGTGCCCGACATCGACGACCCCCAGCTTGCGGGCCTGATGTTCCGGGCGCAGGAAATTGCCCAGTACGTGGCGCGCGGCGTCGTCGATGTGGGCCTGACGGGCCGGGACTGGATTCTCGAAAGCGAGGCCGATGTCGTCGAAGTCGGCGAGCTGACCTACAGCAAGAGCACGGCGCGGCCCCTGCGCTGGGTCATTGCCGTGCCCGAGGGTTCCCCCATCCAATGCGTCGAAGACCTGCAGGGCCACCGCATCGCCAGCGAGCTAGTCGGCGTGACCCGCCGCTTTTTGCAGGCGCGCGGCGTGGAGGCTGAGGTGGAGTTTTCGTGGGGCACGACCGAGGTCAAGGCCGGCATTCCCGGGCTGGTGGATGCCGTCGTCGAGGCAACCGAGACGGGCACATCGCTCAAGGCCAACCGGCTGCGCATCGTCGATACGGTCTGCGAATCGACCCCGCGCTTGATTGCCAACAAGGCCGCGTGGGCCGATGGCTGGAAGCGGGAGAAGGCCGAGAACTTGCTGATGCTGCTCAAGGGCGCGCTCGAAGCCGAGCACAAGGTCGGCCTCAAGATGAACGTGCCGCGCGCCCAGCTCAACCGCGTCATCGCCCGGCTGCCGGCCCTGCACACGCCCACGGTCTCCAGCCAGATGGACGACGAGTGGGTGGCGCTGGAAATCGTCGCCGACGAGCGCGTGGTGCGCGAGTTGATTCCCCAGCTCAAGCGGCTGGGGGCCGAAGGCATCATCGAATACCCGCTCAACAAGGTCGTGTATTGATGGTGCCCATTGCGTCCTATCCCTCCGAGCCGCTCGCCGAGCCGCTCGCCGCTCTGTTCGCCCGCCGCCCCGAATCCGACCCCGAGGTCGAGGATGCGGTGCGGGATATTCTGCGGCAGGTGCGGAAAGAAGGCGATGCCGCGCTGTGCGCGCTAACGCAGCGGTTCGATGGCGTGGAGATGTGCCCTGAGCAGTTGCGGGTGTCGGCGTCCGTGCTCGCCGAGGCAGAAGCTGCGCTGGATCCGAACCTGCGCGCTTCTATGGAAGCGGCGGTAGCTAATATCCGCGCCTTTCACGAGCGGCAAAAGCTCAACTCGTGGTTTGTCGAAGACGGCGACGGGGTGGTGCTGGGCAAGAAAATCACGCCGATCGAGCGGGTGGGCTTGTGCGTGCCGGCTGGCGAGGTGCCGCTGTTTTCGAGCCTGCTGATGACGGCCGTGCCCGCGCAGGTGGCCGGCGTGGACCAGCTCTGCGTGGTTTCGCCTCCGGTGGAAACCGGCAAGGTGCATCCGACGATTGCGGCGGCCGCGTGTTTGTTGGGCATTGAGGAAGTGTACGCCGTAGGAGGGGCACAGGCCGTGGCTGCGCTCGCCTATGGCACGGAGAGTATTCCGCCGGTGCATAAGATCGTCGGTCCGGGTTCCCCCTATACGGTGGCCGCGCAGCGGCAGGTCTTCGGCGCGGTGGGCATCGCGCTGTTGCCCGGCCCGTCGGAAATTGTGGTGCTCGCCGACGCGGCGGCCGACCCGCGCTTGGTAGCCGCGGATTTGCTCTCGCAAGCCGAACACGGCTGGGGGGTGGCGGCCGTGTGCATCACGGATTGCGAGGCCCTAGCGCGCCGCGTGCAGGAGGAACTCGAAGCGCAGCGAGCGGCGCTCCCGCGCTATTCAATTATAGATAGTGCTTTAGAAGAATACGGTGCGATTGTCGTGGTGCCTAGTCTCGAAGTGGGGATTGAGCTGCTCAACCGCCTGGCGCCGGAACACGCCGAGTTGCAGGTGGCCGACCCGTGGCGCTGGGTGGACTCCATTCGCCACTGTGGCGCGCTGTTCCTCGGCGCGGCTGCCAGCGAGCCGGTCGGCGATTACTTCGCTGGCACCAACCACGTGTTGCCGACCCAAGGCGCGGCGCGCTACGCCTCGTCGTTGGGGTGGGCCGATTTCGTCAAGACGACGAGTATCATCGCCTACACCCCCGAGCGCTTGGCTCACACGGCCGAGCACATTGTCCGCATGGCGCAAGCCGAGGGCCTTGAGGCCCACGCGCAAGCCGTTCGCATCCGCCAACAGCAGGCCACACCATGAGCGCAGATCGCCGCACGGCGCAGATTGTGCGCCAGACGACCGAGACCGAGATCGAGTTGTCGCTGTGCCTCGACGGCAGCGGCCAGTGCCGCGCCGACACCGGCCTCGGTTTCTTCGATCACATGCTCCACGCCTTGGCCCGGCACGGCCTGTGCGACCTAGAGGTACAGTGCCGAGGCGATTTGCACGTGGACGCTCACCACACGGTGGAAGACGTGGGCATCTGCCTCGGCCAAGCCATTGCCCAAGCCCTGGGCGACAAGGCCGGTATCCAGCGCTACGGCCACAGCTACGTGCCCATGGACGAAGCCTTGGCGCGGGCGGTGGTGGATTTGTCGGGCCGGGCCTATTTGGTCTTTGCCGCGGCCTTTAGCGAAGAGCGGGTCGGCGCGCTGGATGTGTCTTTAGTGCGCGAGTTCTTCTACGCGGTGGCCGATCAAGGCCGGATGAATCTGCACCTCGACCTCATACGCGGCCACAACGCCCACCACGCCATTGAGGCTCTGTTCAAGGCATTCGCTCGCGCCCTGCTCATGGCCGCGCAGCAAAGCGAGCGGGTCCAGGGCATCCCTTCGACCAAGGGCGTGCTCTGAGGCGCGGGCACTCGCCCATGAAGATATGCCACCTGATGTACGACGACATTGCCAACCCGTGGTTAGGTGGCGGCGGTGCGGTGCGGGCGATGGAGCTCTACCGCCGCTTGTCCAGCCGCCACGAGATCACCGTCGTCAGTGGTCTCTTTCCCGGGGCCGAGTTAGAAACCGAACGGCACGGCCTGCGCCTGCTGCGCGTTGGCTCGGCCCGCAGCTATGCCCTGAGCCGTGTGGGCTATTGCCGCGCGGCCGTAGCTCAGTTGCAGCGGCTAGAGTGGGATTTGTGGATCAACGAGTTTTCGGCCTTCGCGCCCTTGCGCGTCCCGGCTGCGCTGCGGCGACAGGGGCTGCTTTTGTTCTATCACTTCATGGGATGGCACGCCCTTGCCAAGCATCCGCTGGTGGGCGGCGTGGCGTGGCTGTGCGAGCGGCGCGCTCTGCGCGCCTATGGCCGGATTTTGACGATTGCCCCTAGCGTCCAGGCGCGCGTTCGGCGGCGCGCCCGCGACGCGGCGGTTGATATAGTGTACAGCGGCGTTGATCGGCGCTTTTTCGCGCTGGCGTCCGAGGAAGATCCGTACTTGCTCTACTTTGGGCGCATGGATATTCATACCAAGGGGATTGACCTGTTGATTGCCGCGTTTGCCGAGATCGCCGTTGAGCACCCGGATATTCACCTCAAGCTGGCCGGGCGCGGTACTCCAAAACAACTCGCTAATGTGAGGAGCTTGGCGCGGAGGGTGGGATTGGAGGACCGGGTGGAGATTATCGGGAATGTGGACGAAGAACAGCAAGGCGAACTTTTGCGCCGCGCCCTCGTGGTCTGCGTCCCGTCTCGCTACGAGGGCTGGTGCATGGTGGCCGTGGAAGCTGCCGCTGCTGGCAAAGCCGTGTTGGGTACCGACATTGACGGCTTGCGCGATGCCGTGCGCCACGACGAGACTGGGGTGTTGGTGCCGCCCGAGGATGTGGGTGCTTTGGCGGACGGGATGCGGGCGCTGATTGCGGACGACTCCAAACGGCGGGCTTTGGGGGCGGCGGGTCGGGCATGGGCCGGGCGGTTTAGTTGGGATCGGTTGGCAGAGGATTTGGAGGACGTGTATTGGCGTACTGTTGAAGAAATGGCATAGGACGCACCTGGAAGGATTGCATGGTCAACAAAAACAAACGCGCCAAAATCCAAGCACCGGCAAGGGCCGATAGGTCGCCTTTGTGGAATCATCGACTGTTCCCGCCGATTTTCTTCCTCGCCCTGAGCCTGCTGTACTTCTACGAGTTTCCCCTGTCGGACAAGATCGTCTTTGGCATGGACGTGGGCACGGACTACCACAAGGGTGCGGATCTGAGTTTCTGGGACAAGGTGCAGACTGTGGACCAGCCGATGTGGGATCCCAAGATGGGCGGCTTCCCCCAGTCGGAGGCCATTCGCCCTCAGTACTTCCCGGCATACGTCTTGTATTTTTTCACGACCTTTCAGCGCTACATTGGCTGGCGCTACATTCTGACGATGTTCGCCGCTGGCTTCGGGATGTACGCGTACTTGCGCCAGATCCACGTGGGGGGGCGTGCCGCGTTGTGGGGCGGGGTGGCGTTCATGTCTGCGCCGACCTTCTTGGCGTTCCCCTTGGCCGGTCACTACGCCAAGATGGGGGTGATCGCCCTTTTCCCGTGGATCATCTGGGCGTTGGAACGGGCTTTGGCGCAGGGGCGGCTGATCTATTGGGCGGCTGTCGGGGTGCTGATTGGCGCGTGTATTTACTCGCATCCGCCGATGACGTACTTCGCGCTCTTGGGCCTCGGCATCTATTTCCTATTTAAGTTGTACCAGATGCGCCGCGAGCGGGCCTTGGTGCGGCGCTTTATTCATTTTATAGGTGCGGTGGTGCTGGGGTTGGCGTTGGGGGCCGAGGGGGCTTTTCCGGTGATGATGTACACCCGCGCTGAGTCCAAGCGGGCCACGGGCGACGAGGTGGGGGGTAAGACTGTGGAGGAACAGCTCGCGTATGCGCGGAGTTGGTCGCTGCATCCCGAGGAGGTGGCTTCGCTAGTGGTGCCGGAGTTCGGCGGGTACGACAATGTGTTGGTGCAGGGCGGCTCGCGCTATTGGGGCCGCAACGCGTTTAAGATCAACTCCGAGTACTTTGGAGCGCTGGCCGTGCTGTTGGCGCTGTTGATGGTGCCGGAGAGTCGGCGACGACCGCAGGTGGCGCTGTTGGGCGGCGTGTTTGTGCTGGCGTTGGCCTATGTGTTGGGCGAGCACACGCCCGTCCATTGGTTGGCGTTTCACTTGTTGCCTGGGGCCGACGTACAGCGCGCCATTGGCATGGGCTCGTTTGTGTTTGCGTTTGCTGGGTGTGCGTTGGCGGGGTTGGGCTTGCAGCGGGTGTTGGAGGCCGACGCGGATGAAAGGGCGTTGCTGCGGGGCCGCTTGGCGTATGTCGGCGGCATTCTCGCCGCGCTTGCTTTGCTGGTGGCGCTTTTTCCGAAGGGCATGACCGACGCTTGGATAAATTTGTTTTATGGAGACATTGCGCCGCAGAAGCGGGCTGTGTTGGCTGGGAGCTACGATTGGATCGCGCGCGGCGGCTGGTGCGTGGTGGTGGCTTTGGGGGCGGGTTTGGCGTTGCTCTATC
>JAPOYQ010000274.1 GCA_026706505.1 Gemmatimonadota bacterium | reverse complement strand
ACCACCTTGCGCACACCCACTTCGTGCGCCCTCGTCAGCGACATACCTGCGGCCAAGTTGGCGTAATTGATGCACGCTAGCAGCAGCACGAGGCAGGCGACGAATCCGTTGCGGTAGAGCACCCTCTTCATCGCCCTCCCTCCGCTGAGTTGGGGGTGTAGCCGTTTGTCGAACAGCGGCACGATGACGAGTTCAGAACCCTCCCAGTACCGATCCGGGTCGAAGGCCAAGGCCGCCTCCACGCCCGCGGCATCGGCGATCTGTAAGTAGGTCTTGCCTCCGCCGCGCCCCCCAGTCTGGATTTCCCGCTGGACAAAGGGGATCACCCAGTCGAACTTCAGACTGGACTCGTACGGCACATCGGCGGCGATTCCGGTGACGACGAAGTCTCCACTGATACCGCGGTCCCCTAGCTGTAGGGTCTGGCCCATGGGGTCGTCGGACCCGAATAGCCGCTGCGCCAGCCGCCTCGACAACACGATCGAGTTCGGCCCATCGAGGGCCGTGCCCAGATGGCCCGCGATCAGCGGGAAGCTGAACAAATCAAAGAAGTTAGGGTCGGCGAACTGTCCCCTCGCCTCGATCATTTGATCCCCGTAGATCAACAGTCCGGACGTATCGTCCGTACGCACTGAGCGCTGCACAGCGGGGAATGTGGCCACCATCTCTGGACCGAGGCCTCCCGGCATCGACGTATGGGCCCGCCCTTTCCCGGCCGGATGTGTCATGCAGACTTGGTAGATCTGCTCGCCCTTGATGTGAAAGCGGTCCCACGTCAGCGCACTATACACATGTAGGCCGACGATGATGGCCACCGCGAAGGCCGCGGCCAGCCCACCTACGTTGATCGCGGTGTACAGCCGATAGCGGCGCAGATTGCGCCAAGCGACGATCAGGTTATTGCGCAGCATGGTTAGTACCTCCCTCTTGGTTAGTACCTTCCCTCTTGCTCTATCTTGCCGTCCAACAGATGCACCACCCGGCTACCGTAGCCAGCGTTCTTCTCCGAATGCGTCACCTGCACAATCGTCGTGCCCTCGTCGTTTAGCTCCCGCAGCATGTCCATCACCTCTTCCCCCTGCTTGGAGTTGAGGTTGCCCGTAGGCTCGTCGGCGAGGATCAGCGTCGGCTGACCAATCAGGGCGCGCGCCACGCCAACGCGCTGCTGCTCGCCGCCGGAAAGCTGGTGCGGGAACAGGTCCTTTTTGGCCACCATTTGGAAGCGGTCGAGCAATTCGCTCACCCGCGCCTTGCGCTCGGCTCCCTTCACCTTTTGGTAGAGCAGCGGCATCTCCAAGTTTTCGTACACCGTCTGCTCGTCGATCAGGTGATAGGCTTGGAACACAAAACCAATGTGCTGCCGATGAATCTCAGTGCGTTCCTTCTCCCCCATGCCGCCTACCTCTGCGCCAAGGAACCGATACGACCCAGCCGTCGGCTCATCGAGCATCCCCATGATGTGCAACAGCGTCGATTTGCCAGCGCCGCTCGGCCCCATAATCGACACGAACTCGCCCTCGGCGACGTTCAGGTGGACGTACCGCAACACATAGGTCTTGCGGGGACCGGATTGATGGTACTTTTCGATGTCGTGCATTTCGATCATGATGTGCCTCCACGTCTTAGTTATTCAGTGCGCAGCGTCTCTATCGGATTGGTCAGCGCCGCCCGCATCGCTTGGTGCCCCACCGTCAGCCCGGCGATGACGAAGGACAGAACTCCCGACACCAAGAACAGGCCCACGCCGATCTCCACGCGATAGGCAAACTCCTGTAGCCAGTGGGCGGCCAAGCCGTAGGCGATGGGCACGCTGAGCAGAAAGGCGATGGCAACGGGTTTGGCAAAGTCGCGCAACAGCATGGCGGTGAGGCCACCGGGAGAAGCACCGAACACCTTGCGGATGCCGATCTCCTTGGTGCGCTCATGCGCGGCGTATGCGGCCATGCCGAAGAGTCCCACCGAGGCGACGGCGATGGCTAACAAGAGAAAGACCGTGAGCACGCGTCCCATCAGCAGTTCCTTGGAGTAGAGTTGGGCAAAGACCTCTTCGAGGGAGTTGCGCTGGATGGGACGGTAGGGAGCGATGGCGGCCCACTGGTCGTCGATCACTTTGAGACCCGCGTCGAGATGGCCGGGTTGCACCCGCACGATAATGACGGTCATCCACCATTGCTCACTAATCGGTCTCATAAGCAGGGGACCTATCTTTTGGTGCGGACCTTCGAAGTGGAAGTCCTCAATCACGCCCACAACGCGCCGGTCTTGACCCATGAAGTTTATCATCTTGCCCAGCGGCTCGGTCCACCCCAGCATTTGCACGGCAGTCTCGTTGATGACGATAGCTTGGGCATCGGCCGGTTCGTCGGTCAGGGCGCGTCCTTGGCTCATCTGCAACCCCATACTCTCTACGAAGTCGCCATCCACGCCATACACTCTCATCATAACGTACTCTTCCACTCCCTCCGCCTTGACACCGCTGCTGTAGCCCATAGCCTGACCAGGTACAGTCTGAGCGAGACTCACTGCGGCGATGCGGCTGTCCTGAAGCAACTCCGTCTTGAAGGCTCGGGCCTGATCCACGGTCATTCCGCCCTGCTCAACGACGACAACCTGTTCCGGCTCAAACTCCAAGGCGGAGCCCTCGCGGCGGAGGTCTTGGATGTAACCAATCTGGTGCCACATCAGCAGCGTCATCGTCAGCAACGCCGCCGTGACCGTGAACTGCGCCACCACCAAGCCCTGACGCAAGCGTGCACCACCCACGCGACCTCCCTGCACTACGGTCACCGGCTGAAAGCGTGCCACCACCCAAGCCGGGTACGCGCCCGCGATCAGTCCAACCCCCACCGCCAAGGCCGCGGCCCCAGCATAGGTCGAGATCGTCCAGTCCAACTGAGGCAACGCGAAATCAGATCCCGCAATGACGGGCAGGAGCAGAGTCAAGACCTCTGTTAAGACAGCACCCAACACTATCGCCCCAGCACTCAGTAGCATCGACTCGCTCAGGAGTTGGCGCATGAGTTGGCCGCGATGAGCGCCGAGGGCCTTGCGCACGCCAATCTCGTGCACCCGTCGCCCCGCCCGTGCCGTCGCCAGGTTCACGTAGTTGACCCCGGCGATCATTAGGACCACCACCGCCAAGACGGCGGACAGCGCCAGGTGTACAGAGTTGCCCTTCGGGCCGTATCGGTTGGGCACCTCCGTGTCGAAGTAGATCGCTTTCAGGGGTTGTAGCGCGTAGAAGTCAGCCGCTCTGGGCTGCCTCTTGATCGTCTCGGCGATGCCGGGGATGCGTGCGGTTACCGCAGCCGCGTCGGCACCGGGCGTTAGCTGCACGAAGGTCGTGAAGCCTCTATTGCTCCCTGTCGCCATAAATTCCCGCATCTCTTCGTACTCGTACATCGAGGCGAAGGAGACCAGTGCCGAGAACTGGAGCAATGAGCTGGAGGGCGGCTGGCCGACGATGCCGGTAACCTCGCAATCGAAACTCTCTTCGTAGCGGACGACCTGTCCGATGGGATCGTTATCTCCGAACAGCCGACGGGCCAACGGCTCGGTCAGCACCATGGTGTAGGGGCGCGTCAGGGCCGTCTTGGGGTCGCCGCGCAAGAGCGAAAAGCCGAACACATCTAAGACACCAGCTTCTGCCCAAATAACCTCTTCACGTATTCCGTCTTTAGCCCCGACCCGCAGCAGATTCCGCCTACCCCCGCTGAAGCGAATCGCTTCCTCGACCTCGGGCAATTGCTCCTCGAGGGCCGGCCCTAGCGCTATCATCACTCCGTCGTCCATGTCTGATCTAACTACGCGGAAAACCCGGTCCTTTTTCTCGTGGAAGTCGCCAACCGAAAGCTGATAGGCGGCGAACTGGACGATCAGCAGGCACAGGGCAAAGCCAACAGCCAAGCCGAAGATGTTAATCGCCGCGTAGCCACGGTCCCGCCACAAGAAGCGCAGAGCCGTCGTCAGATAGTTGCCCAGCATGATAATTCCTTTCGTATCGCAGTGAGGACCTTCTCAATGTCGTGCATCTCGATCATGATGTGTCTCCGCGTCTTGGTTATTCAGTGCGTAGTGTTTCGATCGGATTAGTCAGCGCCGCTCGCATCGCTTGGTGCCCCACCGTCAGCCCGGCGATGGCGAAGGACAAAGCTCCCGACAGCAAGAACAGGCCCACGCCGATTTCCACGCGATAGGCAAACTCCTGTAGCCAGTAAGTGGCCAACCAATAGGCGATGGGCACGCTGAGCAGGAAGGCGATGGCAACGGGTTTGGCAAAGTCGCGCATCATCATAGCGGTCAGGCCGCCGGGCGAAGCGCCGAACACCTTGCGGATGCCGATCTCCTTGGTGCGCTCTTGGGCGGCGTGCGCCGCCATGCCGAAGAGTCCCACCGAGGCGACGGCGATGGCTAAAAAGAGAAAGAGCGTGAGTGCGCGTCCCACCATCAACTCTTCGGAGTAAAGCTTGGCTGAGATCTCTGCAAGAGAATTGCGCTGGATGGGGCGATAGGGTGCGACCGCAGCCCACTTGTCGTCGATCACCTTAAGAGCGGCGTCGAGATGGCCGGGTTGCACTCGAACGAGAATGACGCCCACCCATCCAGCGACCTGTTCTATAACCAGTGGCTCAACCTTACTTCGCGGGCCGTCGAAGTGGAAATCCTCGATCACGCCCACGACGCGCTTTTCTCCCCTAGGGGCGTTGATCATCTCGCCCAGCGGCTCCGCCAATCCCAATATCCTCGCGGCAGTCTCGTTGATGACGACCGCTTCGGCGTCGGCTGGTCCGTCGGTCAGGGCGCGTCCCTGGACCATGCGCAAGCCCATGATTTCGACGAAGTCGCCATCTACTTGATACCTTCTTATCATTTGCCCTTCCGCTGTCTTATGTGACATTCTCGTTCCCTCACCTGGTACTGTCATAGAAAGGCTCACCGCAGCGATGCGGCTGTCCTGAAGCAGCTCCGTCTTGAAGGATCGAGCCTGATCCAAGGTCAGACCGCGCTTCTTGATCACCACAACCTGCTCCGGCTCCGACCTCAAGATGGAGTCCTCGCGGAGGAGATTTTGGATGTAATCAAGCTGATGCCACATCAGCAGCGTCATCGTCAGCAACGCCGTAGTGGCCGTGAACTGCGTCACCACCAACCCTCGACGCAGGAGCACACCGCCCACGCGGCCCCCACGCACCGCAGCCGTCGGCTGAAAGCGCGCCACCACCCAAGCCGGGTACGCGCCCGCGACCAGTCCGACCCCCACCGCCAGTACCACAGCCCCGGCATAGGTCGAAATCGTCCAGTGCAAGTAAGGCAACTCAAAATCGGACCCCGTAATGACGGGCAGGATCAGACTCATGACCTCTGCCATGGCAACGCCCAGCACGGTCGCCCCAACGCTTAGCAGCACCGACTCGCTCAGGAGTTGGCGCATGAGCTGGCCGCGATGAGCACCGAGAGCCTTGCGCACGCCGGTTTCGCGAATCCGTCGCCCGGCCCGCGCCGTCGCCAAGTTCACGTAGTTGACGCCGGCAATCGTCAGGACCACCACCGCCAAGATGGCGCACAGCACGAGGTACATGGGGTTGCCCTTTGGGCCGATGGTGCTGGGCACCTCCGTGTCGAAGTAGATCGATTGCAGGGGTTGCAACGCGTAGGAATCGGTCGCTTCGGGCAACTCCCTAACCTCCTTGACGACGTGGGCAATGCGCGCGGCTACCACCGCCGGGTCGGCACTAGGCGTTAGCTGCACGAAGGTTCTAAAAGCAGAAGCGTTCCAGTCCATCATGTCCTGATTTTCCTTGTAATTCGTGGCGAAGGACAGCAGCGCCGAGAACTGGAGCAAAGAGCTGGCGGGCGGCTGGCCGACGATGCCGGTAACCTCGTAATCGAGCTTCTCGACGTGGACGACCTGTCCGATGGGATCGTTCTCGCCGAACAGCCGACGGGCCAACGGCTCGGTCAGCACTATGGTGTAGGGACGCGACAAAGCCGTCTTGGGATCGCCGCGCAAAAGCGGCAAGCTGAACATGTCGAAAACGCCCGTCTCCGCCTCACTAACCTTTTCATATATCCCCTCCTTGTCCCCGGCCCGCAGCAGACGTGGCCAAACCGAGCTAAAACGGACCGTCTCCTCGACTTCGGGCAATTGCTCCTTGAGGGTCGGCCCAAGCGGCCCCGGCAGTGATCCTGTGTACTGGGCCTCACTCCAGAAGTCAGATCCCAGTACGCGGTAAACCCGGTCTTTTTTCTTGTGAAAGTCGCCAACCGAGAGTTGATAGGCGGCGAGCTGGATGACCAGCAGGCACAGGCAAAAGCCAACGGCCAAGCCGAAAATGTTAATCGTCGCGTAGCTGCGCTCCCGCCACAAAAGACGCAGCGCCATCGTCAAGTAGTTGCCCAACATGATAGTTCCTTTCGCGTTGCTACTCCGTGCGCAGCGTCTCTATCGGATTAGTCAGCGCCGCTCGCATCGCTTGGTGCCCCACCGTCAACCCAGCGATGGCAAAGGACAAAGCGCCCGACACCAAGAACAGGCCCACGCCGACTTCCACGTGATAGGCAAAGTCTTGCAACCACTGGTTAGCCAACCAGTAGGCGATCGGCACGCTGAGCAGGAAGGCGATGGCAACGGGTTTGGCGAAGTCCCGCAGCAGCATAGTGGTGAGGCCGCTGGGAGAGGCACCGAATACCTTGCGGATGCCGATCTCCTTGGTGCGCTCTTGGGCGGCGTGCGCCGCCATGCCGAAAAGCCCTATCGAGGCGACGACGAGAGATAAAACGAGGAAGACCGTGAGTGCGCGTCCCATCAACAACTCCTTGAAGTAAAGCCCGGCGAAGACCTCTTCGAGGGGTTGGCGCTGGATGGGGCGGTAGGGCTCAACGGCAGCCCACTTGGCGTCAATCATTTTGAGGGCCGGATCTAGATGTCCGGGTTGCACTCGCACGATAATGACGCTCGCCCAGTTATCGACCGACGCTATGAGCAGTGGCTCTACCTTCCTGTGCGGACCGTCGAAGTGGAAGTCCTCAATTACGCCGACGACGCGCCGGTCCTTGCCCTGGAAGTTGATTCTTTTGTCCAGCGGCTCGGTCCACCTCAACATCCGCGCAGCGGCCTCGTTGATGACAATTTCGCCGGTCGCTTCGTCGGTCAGGTGGCGTCCTTGGCTCATGCGCAATCCCATGATCTCGACAAAGTCACCATCCACGCCATACACTCTCATATTTACGTCGTCGTCCACTCCCTCCGGCTTGACACTGTACGTCACCCCCGAACCTTCACCAGGTACTGTCGTAGCGAGGCTCACCGCGGCAATGCGGCTATCTTGGAGAAGCTCCGTCTTGAAGGTTCGGGCACGGTCCATGGTCAGACCGCGGTTGTGGACGACGACAACTTGTTCCGGCTCAAACCCCAAGGCAGAGTCCTCGTGGAGGAGGTTCTGGATGTAATCGACTTGGTGCCATATCAGCAGCGTCATGGTCATCAACGCCGCAGTAACCGTGAACTGTGCCACTACCAAACTCTGGCGCAAGCGCGTCCCGCCCACGTGGCCTCCGTGCACCGCGGTCGCTGGCTGAAAGCGCGCCACGATCCAAGCCGGGTATGCACCCGCAGCCAATCCGACCACCACTGCTAGCACCACAGCCCCAGTGCAGGCCGGGAGGGTCCAGCGCAGAAAGGACAATTCGAGCTCGAATCCCGTAATCGCGGGCAGGAGCAGAAGCACGACCTCCGCCATGGCAACGCCCAAGACCGTGGCCGCAGTGCTCAGCAGCACCGACTCGCTCAGGAGTTGGCGCATGAGCTGGCCGCGGTGAGCGCCAAGGGTCTTGCGCACGCCGATCTCGTGGGTTCGACGCCCGGCCCGCGCTGTCGCCAAGTTCACGTAGTTGACCCCGGCAATCGTCAGGATCACCACCGCCAGGATGGCGCACAGCGCCAAGTAAAGGGGGTTGCCCTTCGGGCCTATGTGGCTAGGTACCTCGGTGTCGAAGTAGATCGACTCCAGGGGCTGCAACGCGTAGGAACCGACAGCCTCCGACGACCCCGTGATCGCCTCGGCCATGGCCGCATCCGACATTCCTGTGATCGCCTCGACCATACCGGGAATGCGCGCGGCTACCACAGCCGCGTCGGCACCGGGCGTTAGCTGCACGAAGGTTGTGAAGGCTCTAACGCCCTTCGACTCCATCATTCCCGGTCTCTCCTTGTACTCCGTGGCAAAGGAGAGCAACGCCGAGAATTGGAGCAGCGAGTTGGCGGGCGGCTGGCCGACGATGCCGGTGACCTCGCAGTCGAATTTCTCAGCGTAACGGACGACCTGTCCGATGGGATCGCTCTCGCCAAAGAGCCGACGGGCTAACGGCTCGGTCAGCACCATGGTGTAGGGGCGCGTCAGGGCTGCCTTCGGGTCGCCGCGCAAGAGCGAAAAGCCGAACACGTCGAAAACACCAGCCTCAGCGGTCAGCACTTCTTCGGAAATCGCGTCCTTGGCCCCGACCCGGAGCTGACTCGGCCTAATCCCGCTGAAGCGGACCGCCTTCTCGACTTCGGGCAGTTGCTCCTCAAGGGCCGGCCCCAGCGGTATTGGCAAACCTCCCGAGTACTGAGCCCCACCCCAGAAGGCGGGCCCCAACACGCGATAAACCCGGTCTTTTTTCTCGTTGAAGTCGCCAACCGCGAGCTGATAGGCGGCGAACTGGACGATCAGCAGGCACAGGGCAAAGCCAATGGCCAAGCCGAAAATGTTGATCGCCGCATAGCCGCGCTCCCGCCACAGAAGCCGCAGCGCCGTCGTCAGATAATTGCCCAGCATGATAGTTCCTTTCGTGTCGTAGTGCGCCCTAGTCCGCTATTTACGACGCTTCCTGATCCCGCTCGATGTTCTCGCTCACGATCCTGCCGTCGAACAAGTGAATGATTCGGTGCGCAAAGTCGGCGTAGGCCGGCGAGTGCGTCACCATCACCACGGTCGTGCCGTTGCGGTTCATCTCGGTGAGCATCTCCATGACCTCGTCGCCGTGACGCGAGTCGAGGTTGCCCGTCGGCTCATCCGCCAGCACCAGCTTCGGTTCCGCGACCAAGGCCCGCGCCACGGCCACGCGCTGCTGTTGGCCGCCGGAAAGCTGGAGCGGAAAGTGCTTCTCGCGGTGGGTGATCTGCATGTGGTCGAGGATCGACCGCACCCGCTGCTTGCGCTCCGTAGCCGGCATACCCATGTAGAGCAGGGGCAGTTCGACGTTCTCGTGGACGGTCAATTCGTTGATCAGGTTGAACGACTGAAAGACAAAGCCGATCGTCCCCTTGCGCAGATTCGCCCGCAGGCGCTCCGAATAGGTCGATACCTCCTCGTCCAACAGCCAGTACTCCCCCTCGGTCGGGTTGTCGAGCAGGCCGAGCAAATTGAGCAGCGTTGACTTGCCGCAGCCCGACGGCCCCATAATGGCGGCGAATTCGCCTTCGGCGATTTCGAGGTTCACGTTGTCCAAGGCAGTCGTCTCGACCTCCTCGGTCGTGTACAGCTTGCGCAGCCCGACGGTGCGGATCACGGGCGCGCGGCCGTTTTCAGCGTTTGCTGTCTGCTCAGTCATGATTTTTTCTCCTTGGTTAGGGCGTTGCTAGCGCAACACCAACACGTCCATGTCTTCGCCAAAAGTCTCATAACTCGAAGTAATCACCTGCTCTCCTGGCTCAAGCCCCTCCAGCACTTCGTACACCCGGGGATTCTGGCGGCCCAGGGCGATAGAGCGCCGCGTGGCCCGGTCGCCAGCAGCGTCGAGCACATAGGCCCAGTGGCCTCCGGTCGCCTGATAAAATCCTCCCCGCGCCACTTGCACTGCTTCATCCAGATCGCCCAATTCAAGGCGGATGTGCAGGGTCTGGCCGCGCCGGATGCCTTCGGGTGCTTCTCCTTCAAACACCAGATCGACCTCAAAGCGGCCTTCCCTTACCTCTGGATAGACCCTGCGGATCACCAAGCTGTACGACTCGTCGTCGTTGTCGAACTGGCCGCGCTGCCCCCGGCCCACGCGGCCGATGTAGTGCTCGTCAA
>JAPOYQ010000419.1:6556-10070 GCA_026706505.1 Gemmatimonadota bacterium | reverse complement strand
TTGGCGCGCAACCGCGAGAGTCTCGACGTGGTGGTGGATTTGCGCTTTCCCACCCGCGACCTCAAGTGGATTGCCATCCGTCCACTCGACCCGGAACGCGACTGGGAAATCGCCGAGCTCGAAGTCTATGGCGAGGGTTTTGTGACTCGGACGACCTACCGCACCCCGATCATGGATTTCGGCCGCGAGGTCGCGTGGAGTAAAATTCGCTGGCAAGGCGAGGTGCCCGAGGGAACCCAACTTTTGCTCCGCACCCGCACGGGCAACACGCCGCAGCCCAACATCTACCGGGTCATCGGCCCGACCGGTACTCTCGAAGTATCGACCCTCGACGACTACCTGACCCAGCTCGACCGCCGGCGGTGGGACGACGTGGAGTTGGGCTACGACCTAGAAAATTGGAGCCCCTGGTCCGCGCCCTATGAGTTCGCAGCTGGACTGCGGCAGACTGAACTGCCAGCGGATTTGTGGCAAGACGGCACGCCCGTGCTTTCGCCGAGTCCGGCGCGCTACTTCCAGCTAGAGGCCATCCTGTTCGCCAGCGGCGACGCGGCTCCGCGCATCGACAACATGTCCCTGCTGTTCTCCGAGGATCCAGTGGCTCAAGAGGTGATTGGGGAGATCTGGCCGATTGCCACGCAGAGCTTTGCGGCTGAAACCTTCACCTATGTGGTGCGCCCGGTCTTGCGCGCGAGCGACTTGGGTTTTGACCGGCTGGAAATTTTTACCCAGATCCCGGTCGAGCGGGTGCATTCGGTGCTCATCGACGGCGAGGAAATCGGCGACCGCTTCCCGCCTGAGATCCAGGACGACCGCTTGATCGTCTCATTCGACCGCTTGGTGGGGCCGCGCGACAATGAGAAGCGAATCGAGGTGGTCTTCGACGCCAAAGTCCTGCGCTTTGGCGCGGATTTCAGAAGCTGGGTGTACGACAGCGCCGAACCCGAGCTCAAGCAGCAAGTCGCCCCGGGCAACGCGACGTTCCGCTTTAGCGGTGACGTAGTATCGGTGCGCACGCCCATGGGCGGCGGTCTCATCAGCAGCGTGCAGGTTACGCCAGCGACCTTTACGCCCAACGGCGACGGCGTCAACGACCACGTCGCAATCGCATACGAATTGCGCGATTTGGAGAGCCTGCGGCAGATCCGCTTGCGGATATACGATCTGTCCGGCCGACTGGTGCGCCAAATTGCGGCTAGCACGGGCAGCGGCAGCTTTGCCCAAACTTGGAACGGGCGCGATGAAGAAGGCGGACTCGTGCCGCCCGGCATGTACCTCTATCAGCTCGATTGGGACACCGACAAGGGCCGCGAAGTGGCCAACGGTGTGGTGGGTGTGGCGTACTAGGCTGGAGAAATGGATTTGACTAGGGCCATTCACTGTAAGAGGCTGTCTGCAAACTTCTGGCGGACGTTTGCCTGCTGCGCCGCATTGCTCGTCCTTGCCGACGGGTCCTACGGTGACCGCTTGGGATTGCGACAGGACGTAGCGCAAACCCCGGAGGTGTACCTCGACGCGCTGGACCCAGCCATGCGGCGCTGGTACGTGCCGCAGGTGATGTTCGCCGAATACCCGTGGCGGCAGTGGGAGTACACCAACCGCGCGCGGCTGCCGTATCAACGCTATGTGAACATCGACTTGGAGGGCGATTACTTCTACGATCTGTACGGGAACTATCTGACTCAGGGGTGGCTGATCTTCAATACGGCGCAGAGGCGGCCCGAGGAAGCTGGTAGCTCCTTGTTCAAGACCGAGCGGTTTGCGCGGTGGTTCAACGAACTGGTCATCGCCGGCGATCACAAGGGTCAATACCACTACGCGCTGACGGCGAGCAACAACCTGCGAACGACCTTGACGCCGCTGTCGTTTTCCAAACCGCGCCTGAACGGCATGCAGATCGACCTCGCCACCGATAAATACCAGTTGACCTTTCTCCACTCGCTGATCACCGGCCCGCGCGGCTTGCAGGTGGAGGAGAGCCGCTTTACGGATGCGACTTCTCTCGTGGGAGGGCGGTTCACGGCTCAGCTGGGGGATTTTGTGGAGTTGGGCCTGCACGCGGTAAACGCCCACCAGACCAACAGCGAGTCGGATCAACTAATAGAAACCCTGTACAAAGGCGGGCTGAACAAGCAGCAAAACGCGACCATCTCGCAGATCGCGATCGCTTTGCGCGACGACTCGCCGGAAGACGGTGCCAGCGGCGCAGCGTTTTTCCCAGATGCCTCGGATGTGATTATCACCTACCGCGACGGTACGGTGGAGTCGGGGCGCGACATTCGCTTTGGCCCGGAGATCAGCGGCGGCTTAGAGCGGCAGGGGTTTCTCACCGCGGATGGCGACGGGCAAATCAGCCTGCTCTACGATTTTGACAGCGCGTCGTTTGTCAACCGCGCTTCGGCCGATAAGTCCGAGATTGTGGCGGTGGAATTTCGCCTCGTGCTGGCCAACGACTACCAGATCTGGATGAGTTCGGACCAGCAGTTGGGAGAGGGCGGCGGCTTTGTAACGGTCGGTCGGCCATCGAGCTCGTTCACTTGGACGGGCGAGCGCTCTATCAGTTTGGGCGACGTATTCGGCGCGGATGTGGATGACCCAGTTTTCTTGCTGGTGGCGCAGGCCGAGGGCAATGTGCAGGACATATCCAATCTGCGCACGGTCCGCTTTGCCTACGGGCTGCCGACGGCTACGACCGTCGCCGGAGCTACGTTCAAGGTGGAAGACGTGCTCGGCTTTGATCTATACGGCGAATACGACCTGAACTGGAATTTCCGCAAGTATCCCAATGTCGCCGAGGAGACGCACACTTCCTCGGCGGGCATTGGCGACCGGCCCAGCGCGCCAGCGTGGATGGCGAACCTGAGCAAGCACTTGGGGCGGCTGTCGCTGTTTGGGGAAGTGTATTCGATTGACCCGCGCTACAACACCCAGTCTTTTGTCACCACGACCTCGGGCCTCGATTACGCCCGGCAGGGCAACCGCTTTGACTTGGTGGAAGACAACGACGATCAAGACCGCTTCCCCGATGGGTTCCGCGCGGATTTTTTGGTGGACGACCGCTTGGTCTTCCCCGGCTGGGATCTCAACAACGATTTAGTGCCCGATTTCAACCAAAACGACAACCGGGTCAAGGCCAACTCCATTCCGGATTACGAGGAGCCGTTCCTCCGCTTCTTGGTCGATCGGCCGGAGTTTCTCTTCGGCGTGGATATGAACCACAACTTCTGGGTCGATCTATACGAAAACGACACTGAGCCGGACTACCCCTACCGCCGCGATCAACAAGGATTCAACGTCTATGGCGGCATCGACCTGAGCCAGCACTGGCAGCTCAAGGTGGGGGCCTTGCGCGAGGAGCAGATTTCAGCGGATCGCAAAAACCACAGCACGTATTTGCAGCTAGGGTACGAGCGGGTGTGGCCGCGGGTAGGTCGGGTGCGGCTGTTTGAGATGAGCCAGTTGGTACAAGACGACATTCCCGATCCAATTTTGCAGTGGCAGCCAGACAACACGC
>JAPOYQ010000419.1:4634-6546 GCA_026706505.1 Gemmatimonadota bacterium | reverse complement strand
GGCGCGCGATGCCTGGGTCCACCAGCTATTCGTCGGCCACAGCCTGGCGAGCGACGCGCTGTTGGTGATGAGCAAGCTGAACGGGGTGTTCTTCGCGCAGCGGCAGCGCGATGCGTCGGATTTTTTCTTCGGTTTGATCAACAAGGCCAGTTATAGCCGCACTTGGCGCGGGCTGACCCTATCGCCGCGCTGGAAGAGCGAGTGGCGCCAGCAGAGCCGGTCGCTGTTTGACCAAGAGGAGCGCACGACGCTGATGGAGCTGTTTTCGCTGCTTTTGGAAACGCAACTATTGCAGGCTACGCGGCTCCAGGCCGGGGTCGAGTACGCGCTGTTCAACGACTTCGACCGCGATATGGAGGATTTCGACTCCCTGAGCTGGGCCTTGCAGTTGGCGACCGAGTCGGCCTATTTGGGCTACCGGATCCAGGCGTTGGCTGGCTTTGTGGTAGAGCGCAAGGCGTTTGCGGAGGCCAAGGCCGAAACGACGACTGAGACCTTTGTCACACTATACGCCGGCTTGCAATAGTGGGTTGTATTTAGCGAGTCATTTGACTAAATTTGCGAGTTGGTCGTTCATTTGCGATTAGTTTTTTACCGTCCACCTACCCCAAGGAGGTAGCTATGAAGCGTCTTTTTACCTGTGGCCTGACGGCAATCGCCCTATTGGCTTTTGCGCTAGCCGCTGGGGCACACGAGCCCCCAGGCGAGGTCTTCCTCGCCGTGCAGTTCCCTGACACGCATGTGCCGAACATCGACGGATTTGACGACGATTGGTCGGCTATACCGCTTGAGGTGTACGCCATTCCCAGCTCAAAGCTCTTTTCGGTGCATGGTTTTGCTGGCGACGACGTGCCGCGCGGCGGCATGGATCCGGCTTCGATGCAGATCCGCCACATCTTGGGTTGGAACGACTCGCGCAACGAGCTGTACGTGACCACGCGGATTTTCGACAACAAGCACACGATCACCCGCCAGGACTTAGGCTCCTATTGGTGGGACGACAGCATTGAGATCGAATTCAACCCGCGGCACGACTACTTGCCCAAGCCCGAAGACGTGGTGACGCACCACAAATACTCGTTCGCGTTCCCGCCGCTCAACGGCAATTTCGGCCCGGCCCTGCAAACGGCTGCGGTCAGTAGCGCCGACGTCGAGAATCCGACGCTGTTGGCCAACGGTAGCCGTTGGTACTACTGCACCTATAGTTTTGAGGGCGAGGAGTACGGCGAGAGCACGTATATCTACGAGTTCCGCACGATTGCCATTGATTCGTATCCCAAGCCCACCGAGGAGAACATCACGGAAGATCAGGTGATTGAGCACGACCTGACCGCGGGCGAGGTGATCGGCTTCTCGATTTTCGTCAGCGATGTGGACGACAGTGCCGGCGATGCCGACAACCGCGTCGGCATGTGGGCTACTACTCCGACGAGTTGTTGTCATTCTTCGCAGGACCTGCTCATCTCCCCCATGGACGACACCATTGATTGGGGCGAGCCGACTGGGACTGCGGTCGAGGCGCAGAGTTGGGGCCGGATTAAGTACCAGTACCAGCAGTAATATCTGGTTCCACACCCTTTGCAAAGAAAGCCCGCTTGCCCTTGTGGCAGGCGGGCTTTTTGCGTCTTACAGCCCGAGCAGGCCCCGGGCGTTCTCGCCGAGGATGAGGCGCTTGGCGTCGTCGTCAATGGCCGCGGTGATGATCTTGCCAAGCTGGGGGCGGGGGTCCATCAAGGGCGTATCCGAGCCGAAGAGCACGCGGTCGGCCCCGGCCTTGGCCACCAGCTCTTCGATGACGCCTGGGGTGCGGAAGGTCGAACAGGTTTCGAGGAAGTAGTTGGGCAGGCGCTGGGCCGCGGCAATGGCTGCGCCACCATCCGGGCCGCCGCCGCCGGCCGGGCCGGCACCGAAG
>JAPOYQ010000419.1:0-4624 GCA_026706505.1 Gemmatimonadota bacterium | reverse complement strand
GCGATACGGCTCGGTGTTGCCGGAGTGGCCGGCGACGAAGCGGGCGTTGGGGAAGCGCTCGGCCGCGCGGCCAAACTGGGCGGGTGCGGCCGTGGTCTCGCCGCCTGTGTGTGCTATGATCGCGAGGCCGCGTTCAGCGGCAAACTCGTAGATTGGATCCCAAGCCGGGTCGTCGAGCGGAAAGGGCGTATAGGGCGGGTAGATTTTGATCGCCCGGAACCCGAGTTCGTCTATGGCCCGCTCCAACTCGGGCTGCACGGTGTCGGGGCAGGTGGGGCACACATAGGCAAAGCCAATGAAGCGGTCGGGGTGGCGGGCGACAAAAGCCGCGGTCTGGTCGTTGCCGGGTTTGCCTTCGGGATGGAAGATGTTGAAGACGCAGCTTTTGTCGATGCCCACCGCGTCCATGGAGCGCAGCATCTCGGCCGGGTCATCGACCATGTCGAGGGAGTCCCAGCGGCCCACGTGGCCGTGAAAGTCGATGATCATGTGGCCCCTCCGAGAATGCGCTCTAGGTTGCCCGCGGTCAAAGCCGCGAGCGCGTCGTCGTCAATGGCCAAATGGTGCAGGTAAAAGAGCATCGACCCCATGGCGTAGCGCGGATAGTAGGACCCGTAGAGGAAGCGCTCCACGCCAAATTCGCCGATCAGAGACTCGATGCCGCCCAGATTCTCAAAGCGGCTTAGTTCCATCGCCGCTTGGGGCAGTGCCCTGAGCAGGGGGCGCAAGGCGAGGGAATGCACGTAGTGCGCGCCGAGGAGCACTACCTGTAAATCTGGGAAGCGGCGCAAGGTTTCCATGACTTCGGCCACCGGAGTGTCGGCCAGCGAGATCCACAGGGGGATGCGCTCGGCCGCCAGCCAAGCGAGCAACTCGCCGTAGATCCAGTCGGCAAAGGGGACGCGGCTCGCCTCGGTGTTGTGCAGGCGGACGCTGGAGACCTCGCCTGCGGCGTGGAGCGCGCGCAGTTGCGCCAAAGAGTCCGCACTCGGTCCAGCGACCCATTGGGGGACGAGTCCGTTGCCAAGCCAAGCGCGCAGGGCCTCGTTGCCCTCAATCGCGCTGAGGGTTTCGCCTTGGAGGTGGTAGATCAGGCCGCGCTCCACGCCGTGGCGCTGCATCTCCGCCCGCAGGCCGGCCACATCGGCAAATGGCGAGGGCCGGTCGTGGCAGTGGCCGACGCCGATGTTGGCGTCGAAGACTGGGACGCGGGCGCGGAAGCTCAACTGCCCGCTGTTTTGCTGTGATTCCATGGGATTTAGTCGATGTTTTCGCGCTTTTTGACGATGTCTTTGTATTCGAAGTACGGGGCCAATTCGATCAGGTCAATGGTCTCGGGGTCGAGCCGCTGGCGAATGGCGTCTGGAAAGGGGCGACGCTGGCCGGTGAGCATGTGCTGGACATTGTAGCGCAGGATCAGGAAGCGGCGGTCGCGGTCGCGGGGCTTCCAAGCGAGCGCGCCGTGCATGAGGTGTTCGGGCATGATGACCACATCGCCGGCGCGGGCGCAGACATTGTGCACGCCCGGAGGCACGGTGTCGGCGACGTAGTCCCTGTCCTCGTCGTCTTCGGCTCCTGGATAAAACATCGCTCGGGGTCGGCCGAAGTGAGCCTTGTGCGAGCCGGGCAAGATGATGAGGCCGCCGTCGCCTGGGAAGACATCGCTCAAGTAAAAAAAGAAAATAAAGTCCGTGCAGCGGACTTGGCCGTCTTCGATGTAATAGCGCCGCACATCGGGCTGTTTGGACGGTCGCCATCCGGCGTGCAGGTAGTGGAAGCCGTGGCCGTGGCGGTTGTAGCCGAGGGTGCCGCCGTTGAGGCGCGGCCGACAGTCGGTGAGTTCCATGAGGATCGGCCAAGTCGTTGGATGCCGAGTGAGCACTTCGAGGCTTTTGTCAAAGGCAAAGCCGTGCTGATAGCCGGTGAGGTCGCGGCGCTCGAGATCCGCGCCGAATTCGGGCGGCCACTCTTCGGGCGGCATGTTGATGTAGCGGTCGGCTGCCGCTTGGGCGGGCGCGAGTTCCTCTGGGCTGAGCACGTTGCGCAAGTGGAGGTAGCCGGTTAAGTCGAAGTAGTAACGTTGGTCGGGTGTCATCATGGGGTTGGGCTTTTGTTTGGGAGGGATAAGATAGCCGTTTCAAAAGCGCCGTTCAAGTGCATCTCACTGGAACACGATCCCGCCTAGATAATTATTTTGCATTCCGGTCACATAGTCGATGAGCACCCAAGTCTCCGCTACGACGGCCTTACCTAGAACCAGTCCTAAGAAGAAGAGCTTGAGGCGATTGAAGAGCGTCAGTCCTCCGTATTTGAGCACTGTGCTTTTGATGAACTAGGCGATGAAGACGCTGAACCACATCTTGCCGAAGACGCAACTGACCGGAAACCCCAGCGAGTGGAAGGGCCACCACAGAAATCGATACTTCAGAGAAAGGGATTTAGAAGAAGCAAAATGAAGCTGCAAAGAATAAAAAGAGAGATCATAGGTGGTTATTATTTGGTAGATAGAAGGCATATAGATTTAACTTTAAGAATGATCTGGATCTTTAGCAGCGGATTCTAAATCTTTTAAAAACATTAGAGATAATTCCGATTCCCCTTCAGAACCTACTTGCATCCAATCTATCTCTCTAATAATTCTTTTCTTCTTAACGTGATCCTTTCCAAAAACTGTTTCATAAGAGAGACTCAATCTACAACTTTCCAAAAAATAATGCCAAGTGGTCGGATTAGATTTATAATCAATACTGACCTCTTCTCCAGATAAAATCTCAGGTACCGCAAACCCAGTCTGATTGAAATCTAAAATCTTCCCATTCAAAACTATTTCTCCTTTTAAGTTATGACAACTATCTTTACCAATATTCTTAATGACCAATTGTCTATTCTTCTCCAAAAGAACCAAATAAGGAGAGTGATTTAATCTAAAATTCTTTCTCGAATAATGAAATACAACAAGAAAACTAAACAAAGATACTGTAAACATTAAAGATGCTATAATAGGCATAAAAATAGAATGCTCAAAAATTCCCATTATTTAACCTCCAAGATTGTCTTCAAAAGATTCTTTAGAGAGATGAGAGGAGATTTCAAGGCAATCTAAGTGCACAGTGAATCGCCTATTCCACATGGCTGTCTCTTCGGTTTGATTTACCTATACAATCAAACCCACGGGGTGGCCCCGTCAACCTCTGTAACTCAGCACGAGCTAGGCGATGTTTTCGCGTTTTTTGACGATGTCTTTGTATTCGAAGTACGGGGCCAATTCGATCAGATCAATCGTCTCAGGGTCGAGCCGCTGGCGAATGGCGTCTGGAACGGGGCGGCGCTGACGGGTGATCATGTGCTGGACGGTGTGGCGCAGAATGAGGAAGCGGCGGTCGCGGTCGCGAGGCTTCCAGGTGAGCGCGCCGTGCGTGAGGTGCTCGGGCATGATGACCACATCGCCAGCGCGGGCGCAGACATTGTGGACGCCCGGGGGCACGGTGTCGGCGACGTAGTCCCTGTCCTCGTCGTCTTCGGCTCCTGGATAAAACATTGCTCGGGGCCGGTCGAAGTGGGCCTTGTGCGAGCCGGGCAAGACGATGAGGCCGCCATCGCCAGGGAAGACATCGCTCAGGTAAAAAAAGAAAATAAAATCCGTGCAGCGGACCTTGCCGTCTTCGAGGTAATAGCGCCGCACATCGGGCTGTTTGGACGGCTGCCATCCGGCGTGCAGGTAGTGGAAGCCGTGGCCGTGGCGGTTATAGCCGAGGGTGCCGCCGGTGAAGCGCGGCCGGCGGTCGGTGAGTTCCATGAGGATCGGCCAAGTCGTCGGATGCCGGGTGAGCACTTCGAGGCTTTTGTCAAAGGCAAAGCCGTGCTGATAGCCGGTGATAGTACTGCGCTCGAGGTCTGCGCCGAATTCGGGCGGCCACTCTTCGGGCGGCATGTTGATATAGCGGTCGGCTGCCGCTTGGGCAGGCGCGAGTTCCTCTGGGCTGAGCACGTTGCGCAAGTGGAGGTAGCCGGTCAAGTCGAAGAAGTAGCGTTGGTCGGGCGTCATCATGGGGTTGGGCCTTTGGGTGGGGAATAAGATAGCCGTTTCAACAGCGCCGTTCAAGCGCACCTCATTGAAACACAATCCCGCCTAGATAATTGTTCTGCATGCCGATTACATAGTCGATGAGTATCCAAGTTCCGGCTGCTACGGCCTCGCCCAAGACCAACCCTAGAAAGAAGGGCTTGAGGCGGTTCAACAGCGTCAGCCCGCCGTATTTGAGTATTGTACTCTTGATGAGCCAAGCGACAAACACGCTGAACCACATCGAGCCGAAGACGCAGCTAACCGGGAATCCGAGCGAGTGGAAAGGCCACCACAGGAACCGATGCTGGGCTGCCATCAGACCGCCCATAATCGCCGCGCCAGTGCTTATGTGCATCCACGTACTCGGTCGCGGCTCGAATGGATTGAGGATGCTCTTCTCCATGAACCGATAGGGATATTGCGCGACGTTATCAAAGTAAAACCGCGACAAGTTAATGGCCCCGTACTGATAGCCTAGATAGAGGGTTAAGGAGACGACGCAGGTCAGCGTCAGGACAATTACCGCAACAGTGGCCCCGAATAGGCGGCGGCGCTGGG
>JAPOYQ010000761.1 GCA_026706505.1 Gemmatimonadota bacterium | reverse complement strand
GGCTCCATCGACGACGGGAATGGTTTCAGTAGTGTAGTCTTCGGCGTACTGGTCGTCGAGGTTGATCGAGTGGGCCGTGTGGGTCGGCAGCACCGAGGCCATGTGCATGGCCATAGCCTTGCCCAGAGTACCTCCTTCGAATTGCAGCAGAACTTGCACATTGGCCCGGCCACAGGCCCAGCCGGCGGCCATGGTGTCTTCGAGGGTGCCGCCGATCATGTACATATCAGCGAGGCCGTAGATTAGTTCTTGGACTCCGCCCAAGGGGGTGCCGTGCATGATTAGCGGCAGACTAGTTTGTTGGCGCAGGCGCTTCCAGCCGTCGATGTCACTTTTGTCGAACGGGTCTTCGATGTAGCCGACGATGGGGAAGTTTCTTTCGAGTTCGGCGATGATCGGCAGGGCACTGCCGAGGCTGCGGTTGTGGTTGAAATCGTAGTGGATGCGGAAACTCTCCGGGGCGACTTCTGTGGCCAGACGGGTCTGCTTGAAGACGTCGTGGTAGGTGCAGGTGTGGATTTTGAAGACGCGGTAGCCCTCGGCCGCGGCGCGTTTGATTTCGTCGCGGAAGACTTCTGGGGAGGCGGGTCGGGTCCAGGCGGCCACGGCGATGGCGTTGCGCTTTTTCTGGCCGAGGAGTTTGTGAACGGGCAGGTCGAGGTGTTTGCCCATTGCGTCGTACAGGGCGCAGAGTAGGCCCGAGGGGACGGCAGAGCGATGGTCGTTGATGAAGTCGAAGGGGCTGAGGCCGATAAATTGGGCGACGGCGTCGCGGGAAGGTTTGGCGTAGGGCCGCACTCTCATGTCGCCGTAGCCGGTGATACCGGCGTCAGTGTGGACTTTGTACACGACGCGGCAGTCGATGCCGTAGAGATCAACGCGGCGCTCGGCGTAGCGACTGGCCAGCTTGGGAAAGATGGGGATGACTTCGATATTGGTGATTTTCATCTTGGAAGGCTCCTTGATGGACGGGGAAGGTGGTTGGCGGCCAAGTTACGGGAGGGGGAGAGGAGACGCAAGCGTTGAGTGTCGTTGGTTGGCCAGGTGGGATGCATCCATTCTTTTTGCACAAGTCGGTCCCTCAAACCATTTTATCAGCCCAAACGCAAGACCACTTCAAAGGAGGAGACCATGGGTACCTACACACCGCTGGATTTGAACGCGCTGTACAACGCCGGGTTGGACATCTTAGGGGGCCAAGGGCCGCTCGGCGCACAAAGCTTTCGCGGCTTGCCCTTTGCGCTCGGCAGCGATGCTGAGCGCTGTCTGATCACCTGTAATGGAGATCATTCCGGTGTGGAAATACCGGTTGGTCGTCGGGCGACTTGGATGATTGTGGTGCATCGCCTGTTGGAATCGCGGATCGCCGACAACGGGCCGCTGGCGACGCTGGTAGCTGAATACGCGCTGCACTACGAGGACGGCGAGGTGCTCAAGGTGCCCGTGCGCGATCGCTTTGAAATTTCGACTGTGCCGTCGTCGTATGGCGGTACGCCGTTTGTGGCAGTGCCGGATACAAACGATCAGCTCTTGCCGCGCACCGAAGGTCCGTGGGACATGGCCGGGCGTCGCCAGACCGAGGTCAATGGCGGTCGCGCGCAGCACTTCGTGCTCTGGGCGTGGCCGAATCCGCACCCGGACAAGGGGTTGAAAAAAATCGCCATCGAGGCTGCGGGGCCGGCCTTTGTCATCGGCGGGATCACCCTGAGCGACTTGGACGAGGAGCCGATCTGCCGCGAAGGCACGCGTGAGGTTATCATCACCCTACCGCAAGAGGAGGACGCGCGCCAGTCCGCCGCTCTCGAAGTGGAAGTAGATCGAGGCGTTGCGACCTATCCCTATCCATTGCCGGAAGCGACGACCGAGAATTTCCTCGATGGACGCAAGGGCTGGGGCGAAGCTCAAAACGAGGGCAGCAGCCCTTCATACGTGGAGATAGCCGCCAATCCTTCGGCCACTGTGCAAGTCAAGCGAGACGGGGAAGTTTTGGGAGAGACTAGCTGGGGAGAGGTACGGCAGCAAGGCCGCGTAGAGGCTTCGCCGCGAGTTCAGCTAGAAGTGGTGGAGCGCGGGCGCAACTGGGTGCATACCAAGGTCATCGACGACGCGACTGGGAAACCCGTGCCCTGCCGCGTCCACTTCCGCTCGCCGGAGGGCATTCCCTACGCCCCGCACGGCCACCACGCCCACGTCAACTCCAATATGGGGACCTGGCACTTCGATGTGGGCGGCGATGTGCGCTTGGGGCAGATCACCTATGCGTACATCGACGGCACCTGCCAAGGCTGGCTGCCGCGCGGCGAAGTGATCGTGGATGTGGCGCGTGGCTATGAATACGAACCGCTGCGCACCAAAGTGGAAATTGAGCCAGGCCAGCGCACCTAGGAGTTGCGGGTGGAGCGCTGGCGGCAGATGAACGAGGAAGGCTGGTACAGCGGCGACTCGCATGTGCATTTCCTGTCGGCGCAGGGCAGCCTCACCGAAGCGCAGGGCGAGGATTTGAACGTGGTCAACCTGCTGCAATCCCAGTGGGGCGGGCTGTTTACCAACACTGAAGAATTTACCGGCGGCGAGATGGCCACGGACAATGGCGATTACATTGTCTATGTATCCCAAGAGAACCGGCAGCACTTTTTGGGGCATCTGATCCTCATGGGGCTGAAGGAGCCGGTGATGCCGTGGTGTTCGGACGGCCCGGGCGAAGCCGAGTTGGGCGGGACGCTCGAAGTGCCTATGGCCGAGTGGGCCGACCGCTGCCGGGAGCAGGGCGGCAGCGTGGTAATCCCGCATTTGCCCAGCCCCAACGGCGAGCCAGCCGCCCTGATTGCCACCGGGCGCGCCGACGCAGTAGAGATGCTGCGGCACGGGACGTACATGCACGGCGAGTACTACCGCTACCTCAATTGCGGCTACAAGCTGCCGTTGGTCGGCGGTACGGATAAAATGAGTAGCGACGTGCCGGTGGGGATCTATCGCACCTACGTGCAGATTCCCAAGGACGAGCCGTTTACCTATGACAACTGGTGCAAGTACATGGCGGCGGGCCGCACCTTCCACAGCGGCGGGCCGCTGATCCGCTTTAGCGTCGATGGTCACGAGGTGGGGGACACGGTGCAGCTATCAGGCAATGGCGGCACAGTGGAGGTTTTCGCCGAGGCCGAGTCGGTGGTGCCGATCCACACGCTGGAAGTGGTGCAGGAGGGACGGGTGGTAGCGTCTACCGAGGATTCCAAGGGGACGCGCAAGTTGAACCTGAAGGCCGAGGTAAAGGTGGAGGGGCACTCATGGCTGGCGGCGCGGTGCAGCGGGCCGGGCTACGAGCAGAGCGTGCCGCACTTCGATGGCTGGGGGCGGGGAATCATGGCGCACACCTCGCCGGTGTATCTGGCCTGCGGCGGCGAGTGGTGGATGTTCAATCAAGAGACGGCGCAGTACATGCTGACCTTGGTAGATGGCTCACTGCACTACATCCGCCACAACAGCCGTCTGCATCTGCGCGACGACATTACGCACCACCACGGCGAGGAGGATCACCTCGCCTATCTGGAGCGCCCCTTCCTCCAAGCGCGGGAGGCGATCCATCGCCGGATGCACCAGTTGGGCGTGCCGCACTGAGACTGCCTTGTTCGGGGATTCTGGTAGGGATATATTGAGCGGCCCTTCACTTGGAAAGGAAGTTACGATGAGCGATCCGTTTGTACCGTTGGATTTGAGCGCAATTTATAACGCTGGCACTGGCAATGTTGAATCTGAAGACGGCAAGCTCTGGCCGGCGCCCGACGACGCGCCCGACAATACCCCGCTCGTGGGGCTACCTTGGGGCGAGCACCAGTTTTGGGGCGTGCCCTTTAGCTTGGCAGCCGCAGGGGCTGACCGGGCCGTGGTGCTGGTGGCGCAAGAAGCCAGGGATGGGGTGAGCGCATCGGCGGAGATCCCGATAAATGCCACGGCGCGGCGCATCCTCTATGCCCACACTTGTGCGCCAGTGCCGGGAGAGTGGGCCACGGTCGAAGGCACGGGCGAGGAGATTGGAACCTATCGCGTCCTCTATGCCGACGGCAGCTCGGTCGAGCAGCCACTGCGTCGCCGCTTTGAAATCCACGATGTGCAGGTGCCTTGGGGGCACCATCCCTTTCTCTGTCGCAACTGCCGCCACTACTACTCGGTGCCGCTGAACAGCCTTGAGCATAGCTATGGCATGGTGCAGACTGGGGCCTTTACGCGCGAGGGCGGAGACCTCCAGGGTTGGTGGCTTTACGACTGGGAAAATACCGAGCCCGACAAGGAGATTGCGACGATCGCGGTGTCGGCGGCTGGGCCTACGGCGCTAGCTTTGGCCGGCATTACGCTCTGCCACGAGGGGAGTGACCCCTTTGCTTGGCCGGCGCGGCAGGAGGTGGCGCTGCGGGTCGATGCCGAAGGAGCGCCCGAGGTGGCGATGGAGCGCGGCGAAATCGTGCGCCAGGACCGGCTATGGGTGCCGAGTGCGGATTTTCTCACTTCCGAAGAGGCGGGCTGGGGACGGGGTGGACAAGAGACGGTCGACGGTGGCTATTTGGAAATTCACGGATCAACCGAAGGGGAACTCGCCATAACGGCAGGTGACGACGTCGAAGAGCGGATTTGCTGGGGCGACGTGCTGAAAAAAAACAAGGTCGCCCAGGGTAAGGTGCAAATCGAGGTCGTCGCACCGGCCGGCAAGCAGTGGGTCCACGTGCGGGTCGAGGACGCGGATACTGGCCAGCCCGTGGGAACCCGCGTCCACTTCCGCTCCGAACACGGAGCCTATCTGGCGCCGCACGGCCACCAAGCCGACGTCAATGTGGCGTGGTTCGAGGATATGGGCGGCGACTGCAAGACCGGGGGCGTGCCCTACGCGTACATCGACGGCACCTGCCAGATCGACTTGCCCATCGGCCCGGTGTACGCCGAAGTGGTGCGCGGTTTTGAATACCAGCCGCTGCGCCAGCAAGTTGAGATCAAGCCTGGACAAAACGCGCTGACCCTCAAGGTCAAACGCGCCTTTGACATGAAGCAGCGCGGGTACTATTCGGGGGATACCCACGTGCATTTTCTGTCCTCTCAGTCGTCGCATCTAGAGGCCGAAGGCGAGGACCTCAACGTGGTGCATCTGTTGGCCAGCCAGTGGGGCCGGCTGTTTACCTCTTGGGAGGAATTTACTGGCGGCCTAGCACCGACTAGCAGCGACAATCACTTGGTTTGGGTTAGCCAAGAGAACCGGCAGCACGTGCTCGGGCATATTAGTTTGCTCGGCCTCAAGGAACTGGTCGCGCCGATGTGCACTGGCGGGGCTAATGAGGATTGGGTCGGCGGCTCGGTGGATGCGCTGATGGCCGATTGGGCCGAGGAGTGCAAAAAACAGGGCGGGCTGGTCATTATGCCGCACATGCCGCTGCCCGATTTTGAGAACGCGGCCAACATCGTCTTGGGCCACGCAGACGCCGGCGAGATGTGCTGGATTTGGGAGGGCGAGCAGATCAGTTCGGCCGAGCTGGGCTACTACCGCTGGCTCAACGTGGGCCAGAAGCTGCCGATTGTCGGCGGCACCGACAAGATGTCCAACGGCCGCATTTTGGGTGGCTCGCGCACGTATGCCAAGCTGCGCGACGGCGAGGAGTTTACCTTTGACAATTGGTGCCAAGCCGTGCGGCGCGGCCAGACGTTTGCCAGCACTGGCGCGATGATTGATCTAAAGGTCGAGGGCCGGGAGATGGGCGAGGAAATCCACCTGCCCGGCAACGGCGGCACGGTCGAGGTGGTGGCGACTGCGGAAAGCGTCTGGCCGCTTACCGGGCTAGAGCTTATTTGCAATGGCGAGTCCGTTGCACGCGAGGTCGCCGAGCCCGGTGCCCAGCAGATCGAACTGAAGTTCAAGCTCAAGGCCAACCGTTCCTGCTGGGTCGCAGCCCGCTGCTGGGGGCCGCACTACACGGATGCCGGGCCAGTGATGGCTCATTCCTCGCCGGTCTATATCGACGTGGGAAGGCGCTGCGTGTTTGCGCCGGCGGAGGGCAATTATCTGCTGACGCACATGGAGGGTGGCATTGCTTGGGCCGAAAGGATCGGCGTCTTCCGCGACGAGGCGATCCGCCAGCGGCTGATCGGCCTGTTCAACGAGGCTCGGGGCGAACTGCTCCGGCGCATGCAGTGAACGTTTTACTCGCTGACTCAGGGGGCGGTGCAACGTTTTACTCGCCGACTAACGATCGGTGCAACGCTTTACTCGCTGACCACAGGTCAGTGAAGCGTTTTATCCGCCGACCTTAGGTCGGTGAAGCGCTTTATCCGCTGACCACAGGTCAGTGAAAGGATGGACGATGCTTAACCAAGCGCAGATCGATGAATTCCACCGCAACGGCTTTCTCAACGGCGGGCGCGTGCTCTCCGACGAAGATCTCGGCGAATTGAGCGACGCGCTCGACGAGATTTTGACCAAAGGCCCGGACGGTTTTTCCTCGGATGAGGCGCAGCCGGTGTCCTTCCGCGACCTAGCCGGCGGCGGTGGCGTCAGCGATCATCCAGTTTGGCAGATCGTCAATATCTGGGAAGCTGCGCCCGCTTGGGAGCGGCTGATTTACCACCCGGCTGTCGTGCGGGGGATCAGCCAGCTCACCGGCCATGCCGACCTGCAGGTCTGGCACGACCAGATTCAGTACAAACCCGCGCGCTACGGCGGCTCGACCCACTGGCACCAAGACGCGCCCTTGTGGCCGATCATCAAGCCAATGACGCCGGTATCGGCGTGGATCCCCTTGGACGATGCGACCGAGGACAACGGCTGCATGTGGATGGTGCCCGGCAGCCACAAATGGGGCAACCAGATCGAGTTTTTGCGCACGCAGGGGGATTTGTCGCTGTTGGAAAACTTCAAGGACTTACAGGGGTTTACCCCGCCAGCCGACGCCGAGATCCGCGAGGTGGCAGCGCGGCCGTGTCCGGTGATGCGCGGGGAGGTCTCCTTCCACCATTCCATGACTTGGCACGGCTCGCCCTTCAATCAGTCGCCGCGGCCCCGGCGCGCCATTGCCATCCACTACATGACCGGCGCAGCACACTTCGACCAAAGCGGCGAGCACCTGATGAAGCAGTTCGTCGATTTGCCCGACAATGCGCCCATGGCCGAGGCCGGCCCGCACTTTCCAGTGGTGTGTCGCAATGGGGAGCCGGTGGGGGTGCCGGAGCGGTTGCGGGTGACCTGATAGGGGCGCGGGACAAAGGTCTATATGTCGAAGGGAATACGAAGGCGAAAGAAGGGGTTTGGGTTTTGCATTTGGGTGGCATTCATCTCAGGCGTTTATTATCGATCTTCATACCTAGGAAGATTACTGTATGATCTGGCAGATCTCCCGTAGGTGAATGCAGTTACACATTACGCACTACAAATAACGCCAAAACGAATCTGATATGTTTCCATAAGATAATTCTCAGTTACACTCAAAAGTTTGAGCTGGTCTTGGGTCGTATTGGTTTTAGATAAGCCTGGCTGGACAATATAGATTGTCAGGGCAATAGGGATTTGCCGGCTCATTTCTTTTATAGTTTCAAGTAAATTAATATCCCCTTTTTCGATGCGGCTTGTCCTTTTCATTTCTTTTCTGCGAGCTTCTCGCCTAAGAAGATGTGTAAAGAGATCTGTCTGCTTTTTTTGATTATATAGCCATGAGATACTTTTCTGCGCTTGACCACAAACTTCATACAGATCTTTGATGCGTTTCCCAGGTTTGGCATCTAGCGAAAATTTACAGTGGTAGAATTCGACTTCTATATTTGAAAAACCTTTTTTGTCATCAGCAAGACGAATAGCTACTACATCAGCAGCTTCTCCGCTACCATCATCATCAAGAATTATATCGTAATTACTGGTCTGTAACTCCCGAATGACTCGAGCTTGAATAGAGTCATATTCCTTGGATTCTCCTTGGGACTCCTTCTGGATATTGACATCACTCCAGTCCCATGGTTGAAGTTGCGATGGATCATATGCCTCATACGTAGTTTTAAGCTCTGTGTATTGATTTCCTTCAAGGTAAGATCCATCTACGAACCAGATGACTGGCGGATTATTGTAGAAGAAATCAGTCAGAGACTGAGTATTAGTTCGTTCTCCTCTACGTAATTGAGCTTCTTCTCCATTACGAACAACAAAATTATAATCGGAATTATCTTCTGTACCACACAGATTAAACTCAAATACAATTTCAATTTTTTCGCCAACTATTTTGAATACTATATCATCTGTTTCGCTAGGTGATAGTATTTCAATATCTAGCTCGCTTAATAGGTGATATTCTTCATTATTGATTAATAAAGACCAAGACATTTCAGGATCTCTAATGATTTCTTCAGGCCAATCTATAGTGATGGGCATTTTAGATGGTCGTTCAAAAATAGTTTCAGCATTTAGAGTTCCCTCAAGTACTTCATCAGGATTGATACTATCATCAAGGATTTTTACTCCAATCTTTTTACACCAGTCTTTTAATTGATTAAGGCGATCACGGCGATGTGACCAAATGCGACCCCTTCGTGAGGCACCAATCGAAACTTTTTTCCCATTTTCAAAACCTATTCCCGCGAGTATGGACTTACTTGTATGGAAAAGTTGGACATTGGGTAAGGCGGGTTCTATGTCTGCACCCATCCTACCGGTATATCGAATGTTACGACCAAGTTGCTCTGTCAAACCCACGTTCTGTAATTTAAGACGATTGATACCAGAAAAAGATCGAAACACATTTTGGCCACTGATCAAAGTTGCACTTTTACCTGCTATAGCTTGAGCGAGGGCTTTGTATTCTCCTGTATTAGTCGAACTATTAATGAAGAGTAAATTCTGTCTGGGAGACCAAATAACCACATAAAGCTCCCAAGCCCAGCTGAAGAAAGTTTCAACATTACACCATATGAGAGGTTCCCGACGAGCAGTAATAACGACAAGTGTATGTTCAGTATGGTTGATAGCATTGTATACTTGCTCACATGACCCTATATCAGGTATACCATTCTTAAAATTATTTGGTGTCCAATTATCACATTCCGTTTTATATACTACCATACTAGTGGCCGGTCTCACATTTTCTATAGGTATTTCGTTTTTGAACTGTGTAAAATCTTCTAGGAATTTTTGGAGAGACAATTGTTCTCCTATTATATTTTCGCTTAGCTCTGGTAAGAGGATATTCCAATCTGGATCTCTAGCATAGAGTTTTTGCAACTCATCCTGGACATCGATATCGGCTATATTGGCAATAAATGTCGCATCTCCCAAGTCTGATCGAGATCGTGTAAACCTACCTGCTAGTTGCAAAGTAACCGCTAATGTTTTTCTTATATCGTGAAATGCTGCTATTTTGAGTTCGGGGAGATCAAATCCTTCACCAAGCATATCAACACATATTACAATGCGTGATTCCTTGTTAATGATCTGACGACGAATAGCAGCCCTTTGTTTGAGCGATTTAATGCCGGTGTGTAATTCCACGGGATTAAATTCAGTATACTTTGAATAGAGAGAATATATTTCCTTCGCTCTTGAAACGTCCTTGACTCGAGCCATTAATATATGTCCCTTGTCCATATCTGAACGTAATTGCTCAATCGCTTTCAGGGCAATAGCGACGTCTGATCGTTTACGACTGTATTCAGTGACAGGAGTAAAACGAATTGGTCTAAAGTAACCCTCTTGCTGTGCTTTCTTTAAGGGGTATTTGAATATTATTTCACCATCTATCGATTTTCCATCCTCCCGAAATGGTGTCGCAGTAAATTGAAGTATTTTTTTATTTTGAAAATGTCTTTTGAATTTTCTCCATGTAGGAGCTTCGGCGTGATGCGCCTCATCGATAAAAAGATGAGAACAATGATATGCCATTCGTTCTTGGACAGTTTGTGCCGATTGACCTGCAATGGTACTTGTGGTAACAATTACCAATGATTGTTTGAAAATTTCATCTACTTCTTCTGGAGTGTGAGGGATGTGTTGAAGAGTACATATAATGGGATGCTTGGCATTTTTATTGACAACTGAACAACTCGGTTCCTTCAGGATTCCTAGTG
>JAPOYQ010000437.1:7479-10129 GCA_026706505.1 Gemmatimonadota bacterium | reverse complement strand
GCCTTAGAGGATCCAGCTCGCTTAAACGAGGCGCTAGCGGCCTTCGACGAGGTGCAGCAGGCCGACCCAAGCGACGATGAAAAATACCGCGCCCAGCTTAACAGTGGCCGCGCGCTCTACGCCATGGGCGCGGAGGACGAAGCCCTAGACATATACGTCGGCCTACTCGACGAGGGTCGCTTCCGCCGCTTTGAGGGACGCACCCGACTCCTAATTGGCGAGTGGTATCAGGGCCGCCGCTTGCTCGACGAGGCCTTGGCCGAGTACGAACAGGTCCGCAACGACTTTCCCCAAACGCCCTCTGCGGCCATGGCCTTGTATCGCATCGGCTTGCTGCGCCTACAAGAATACGGGGATACCGAGCTGGCGCGCGAGTACCTCGAGGAGAGCAGCCGCGAGAGCCCAGGAGCACAGGGCGTGCTTTTGGCGCAGGAGATGCTGGGGCACATGCACCGGCTGGAGCAGATCCAGCGCCAGATCCACCGCGCCGATTCGCTCTACGCCGACTCGCTGGGCGCGGTGCAGGGGCCGCTGTTGTGGCAGGCAGAGGAAGCTCCGGCCGATACGGTAGTGGTGGCGCAGAGTTTGGATGTGCTGGACGACCTGTTCAGCGCGTGCGAACTCTATCGCCACGAGATCGGCCAAGCCGATTCGGCTCGCGCATATTACGAGGAGGTTCTCCGCCGCTTTCCCGACAGCGACCAATTGCCTCGCGCCGTGTACAGTCTCGCTTGGATTGAGCTGCAATTGCGCGGCGACGAAGAGGGCGCTAGGCCCTATTTGCTGCGGTTGATCGAAGAATTTCCAACCTCGGCTCACGCCAACGAGGCTCGTCACCTGCTGGGGCAAAAGGCCGAGGCCACAGCCGAAGAGCTAGGGGCGCGCGAGTTTGCGCGGATCGAGACATTGCGCCTAGCGCAACCCGAAGCCACGGAGGCGTACATCCCCCTGTTGGACAGTTTGAGCTACGCCTTCGTCGGAACGCAGAGTGGGGCCCAAGCGGCGTTTTTAGCGGCCAACACCTACGAGAATGTCGTCGGCGATACGACTGCAGCCGAGCAGCGCTATCAATTGTTGCGCGAAGAGTTCGCCGAGACGCGATTTGGCAAGCTGGCCCAGCAGCGGTGGGAAGCGCGCGAGGAAAGGCTCATCGACAAGTTAGAGCGCAGCCTGAAGGCGGTTGGCGGCCAGCTCGGTGCGGGGGAGCATATCGAACTGCTCGCCTTGGAACCAGACACGCTCGACTCCGTGTCCTTGGCGCGCAAATACATCGGCTTTGCCGAGCGCGCGCAGCGGCGCGGGAACGTCGCGCTCGCCCGCGATTTTTACGAGCGCAGTATCGATCAACAAGTCGCCAACCCGCGCGCCCTGTATCAACTCGGCAACATCAACTGGGAGGATGGCTATTTCAACGATGCTATCGAGTTCTACCGCCAGGCCTTGTCCTTTAATAAGAGGGACCTCAACCTTTACTACCGACTCTGGCGTGCCTTTACCGAGCAGGGCGTAGAGGATTCGGCCAATTACTACCTGCGGGAGGTTGCACGGCGCGATCGGAACAGCGCGCAAATTCGCTTCCTAGTGGAGAAGTACCCGGATTTTCAGGGAGGCCAAGACCGCGAGAATTTGGACATAGAAGCGATGATCGAGCTCGACTTATCAATTCCCCCTGACGAACTGGGGTGGAAGGAGGGGGATCTAGCGCTGAGCGATTGGCCGTTGGTGCGGCAGGTGGTGCGGCCAGTCTATCCGGCGGCGGCTGAGGATTCGGCCGAGGTGTTGCTCGACGTGCTGATCGACCGCGAGGGACGGCCCGAGCAAGTGGAGGTCTTTCGCGGAGATCCCCCTTTTGTCGAGAACGCAGTAGCCGCGGCGTACGGCTATAGATTCTATCCCGCAGTGCGCCGCAACGGTGAGGAGATCAAGTCTTGGGTCGAGTTGGCCGTGCCGTTTGGCCTGCCGCAAGAAGAAGGGGAAGAGCCGTGATTGACGAGCAAGCGCACCTGTTGAGCAATCGCGAAGTCGCTGCGGACTTCTATTTCGCGCGCCTTAACGCACCCTACATTGCAGCGCGGATTGAGCCGGGTCAGTTCGTCAACATCCAGGTCGGCACAGGGATCGATCCCTTGTTGCGCATCCCGCTGAGCGTGAGCGGCGTCAATCGCGAGGCCGGTATTATCGAAGTATTGTACGAGGAGGTGGGGCCTAAGACCCGAGCGCTGAGTCAATTCGGGCCGGACGCAGCCCTGCCGACTCTTGGCCCGCTGGGCAAGGGGTTCGTGCCACCGCCCGAGGACACGCGCGTCGTACTGGTCGGAGGTGGCATTGGCGTGCCGCCGCTGCTGTACTGGGGATTGGAACTGAGGCAGCGGGTGCATCAGACTGCGCTGTTGGTCGGCGCGCGGACGGCGGACAAGCACCTGCCCAGCGAACTGCTGGCTCCGGCTGCGGACATAGTGCGCCTCGCCACTGACGACGGCAGCCTCGGGCACGTGGGCTTGGTCACCGATCTGTTGCAGCACGAGCTAGTTGAAAAAGGGCCGTGCGCGGTCTATTGCTGTGGCCCGCACGCGATGATGCAGGCCGTGGCCGCCATGTGCATAGAGGCCCAAGTTCCGTGTCAGGTTTCCCTCGAAGAGTACATGGCTTG
>JAPOYQ010000437.1:0-7469 GCA_026706505.1 Gemmatimonadota bacterium | reverse complement strand
CGAGTTGGCGACGGCAAAAGGCGATACGGACTACGGCCGCTACGCCCGCGTCTGCGTGGATGGACCGGCGTTCGACGCGCGGCAAATAAAATGGAGCAGCGCATGGCCGACCTGAGCATAGATTTTGCCGGCGTGCGACTGCGCAACCCGGTGCTGCTGGCCTCGGGTACCTGTAACTACGGTCAGGAGCTTTTGCCGCTGACCGATTTTGCGCGCTTGGGTGGGCTGGTCACCAAGACCATTACCCCGCAGCCTCGGGGCGGCAACCCTCCCCAGCGCATCGTCGAGACACCGGCCGGAATGCTCAATTCCATTGGCTTGCAAAACCCCGGACTGGCGGCTTTCATCGAGAAGCAATGGCCCTTGCTGGCCAGTTTGGACGCGCAGGTCGTGGTAAATATTGCCGGATTCTCAGTCGAGGAATTCGGGCAGATGGCGGCGAGCCTTGAAGCGTTGGAGGGCATTGCCGCGCTCGAAGTCAATATATCTTGCCCCAATGTCGAGGCTGGTGGCGACAATTTCGCCACGCGGCCCCAGACCGCGGCCGCAGCTATTGCCGCAGTTCGCAGCCGCACTCAGCGGCCGGTCATCGCCAAGCTGACGCCTAATGTCACGGATATTGCCGAGATTGCCTGCGCCGTAGTGGATGCGGGTGCGGATGCAGTTTCGCTGATCAATACACTCGTTGGTATGGCCATTGACGTGGAGCGACGGCGGCCCGTCTTGGGCGGTATTACCGGTGGCTTGTCTGGCCCGGCGATCAAGCCCGTGGCCCTCGCCATGGTGTGGAAGGTAGCCCAAGCTGTTGCCGTGCCCGTCATGGGTATCGGCGGCATCACCACTGCGAGCGACGTCCTAGAGTTCATGGTCGCCGGTGCTTCTGCCGTCCAAGTCGGCACGGCCAGTTTTGCCAACCCCAACGCTGGTGTCGAAATCGTCGAGGATCTCCACGCCTATTGCGACGAGCGCGGCATTAACCGGATCGCCTCGCTGGTGGGCAGCTTGCGTTGATGGACATTATGTCTCGTCAGCGGAAATTATCCGCGTCTAAATTGTCCCGCCAAGTTGAGAGAGAATCCCGCCAATGTCGGCGAGTTCAAGGTTTGTCCCTCCCCATAAGTGCCGACAGTCTCAAAGCGGTGGTCGCCCAATAATAGCACCATCGCGGTTTTTGCATTGGGGTCCACGAGCCAGTATTCCTTCACGCCGTGACGGGCATACAGATCGAGCTTGAGCGTTCTATCGCGCTCGGCCGTGGATGGCGACAGGACTTCGACGATTAGGTCAGGTGCGCCTTGAATGTTCTCGCGGGTGACGATGTGCGCTCGCTCATAGGAGACAAACAGCAGGTCTGGCTGCACCACATCCGTGTCTGAAAGCACCACATCGGTGGGGGAAATGTACACCTCCCCCAAGTTGCGCTCATCCGAGAATGACCTCATTGCGTAGTAGAGATTACCCAAGACGTACTGATGAGCCGTAAGCGGTGCTGGCTCCATAACCAACAACTCCCCGTCCAAAAGCTCGTAGCGTTCGTCATCGGGCGTCCTCAGATAGTTCTCGTATGTAAGTTTGGTTTTTGTGCTGGCCATAGTTGCATTCCTCCACTGACGTTCTGATTTATCTATACTGTGCATGTCGTGCAATGGCAACTCCTCCGTAGCCTGCTACTGCATCGGCACGAAGCGCACGGGTAGGAGTTTGCGTTGGCTGAGGCCGGTCGCGCTGCGCTCTACCAAGATCAAGTGTTGGCGTCGGGTGCCTAGCGGGAGAATAAAGCGACCGTTAGGCGCTAGTTGTTCGGTTAGAGCGGGTGGGATAGTAGCGGGTGCGGCCGAGCATACGATGGCGTCAAAAGGGGCGGCCTCGGCCCAGCCCATGCGGCCGTCGCCGACGCGGAGGGCGACGTGGCCATAGCCTGTGTTGGCGAGCACGCGACGGGCCTGTGCGGCAAGGTCGGAAAAAAATTCAATGCTATAGACTTGGCCGGCCAGTTCGGCGAGTAGGGCGGTTTGGTACCCAGAGCCGGTGCCAATCTCCAAGACCCGTTCCTCACCCTGCAAGCTGAGAACCGAGAGCATATAGGCCACTACGTATGGCTGCGAGATGGTTTGGTCCGCGCCGATGGCCAGCGGGTGATCGGCATACGCGTGGGGACGTAAGGCCTCCGGGACGTAGCAATGCCTTGGGACGCGGTCAAACGCCGCGAGTACGCGCGGGTCGCGAATGCCGCGCTGGCTGAGTTGCTCGCGCACCATAGTGAGGCGTTGGTCGGCGTAGGAGGTCATCTCGCGCTCTGGAGAAGGGCTAGCGCAGCATCTATTGCGGTCTCAGTGGGGATTGCAGCGATGTCTGCGGTCGGTGCTTGGAGGACTTGGCTGCGCTTGCCGCACGGTGCCCACAGCCGGGGATCGGTGGGGCCAAATAGCGTCAGGGTCGGGGTGCCGACGGCCGCAGCTATGTGCCCGGGGCCGGAGTCGTTGCCGATGAAGAGCGCGGCTTTGGAGAGCAGGCCGGCGAGGGCGCGCAGGTCTGGAGGGTGGAGCGTGGGTAGGTTGCTGACGGTGAGTTGGCGTTCGCGTTCGACTGGGCCGCACAGGAGCGCGGTATGCCAGCCCCTTTTTTGCAGCGCGTTGGCGAGGGCGTGGAAATTCGCCACGGGCCAGCACTTGGCTGGCGAGCCGCTGCCTAGGTGGATGACGACTTCGGGTGCGGAGGGGTGCGCGTCTACATAGCCGTAGTCGTCGGGCCGCAGTTCGATGTGTGGGGTGCGGTCGCCGATGGGCAGGCTCCATTGCCGCAAGGGGCTCAGCAAGTGATCGACGATGTGGCCGCGGAAATTAGCTGGGGGTCGCGGGTCCCACAGCAGCACGGGGCCGGCGACGGCTCGGCGCAGTTGCGGGCCGAAGTGTTGTTGGGCATTGACCGCATAGGCTAGCACGCGCTGCGTAGCGGCGAAGAGCTGGCGCGTGGCCGGGGGAAGCGGCCCATCGCGGTGCAGGGGAATCAAGCGCGGGTCTTCGCCGTCGAGGATGGAGGCCGCTGGACCGAGCGCTAGGGTCGCCGGGCGACCGATGAGGCGCAAGTCGGCTGGAAAAGCCCGGCGCACAGCATCGATGGCGGGTAGAGTGAGGACAAAGTCGCCTATCGCCCCGCCGCGAAATATGGTTATCGCGCTCAATTTTGCCGCTCCACTGCGGGAGTCTCTTGCTCACCATGACATTTTTGCGTAATTTTTACAATTCTGTTTGCTAGACAACTATTTGAAGGAGTTGGCCTTATGGGGGCCTTGATTGGCAAGAAATTGGGAATGACGCAGGTGTACAACGACCGCGAGGAGCTCACGCCAGTGACGATCGTCGCGGCCGGTCCCTGCCCGGTGGTACAAGTGCGGACCGAAGAGGACAATGGATATTCGGCTTTGCAACTGGCATTCGACGAAGTGCAAGAGCGCAAGCTGACCAAGCCGCAAAAGGGCCATCTGGACAAGGCCGGTGTGAGCGGACACCGCATCCTACGCGAATTTCGCGGCGAAGAGGGCGAATTTGAAGTCGGCCAAGTCTTGGATGTGAGCCAGTTTGAGGTTGGCCACCAGGTCAAAGTGACGGGCAAATCCAAGGGCAAGGGGTTTGCCGGGGTGGTCAAGCGCCACGGTTTCCGCGGCAAAAACGCGAGCCATGGCACGCCCGATACCATACGCCACGGCGGCTCCATCGGCCAGGGCACGACGCCGGGCAAGGTGTGGAAGGGCAAAAAAATGTCCGGCCAGATGGGCAACAAGCGAGTCTCCACCAAGGGGTTGACCGTCGAGCGGATCGACGCGGATCGCAACTTGCTCTTCCTCAAGGGAGCGGTGCCGGGGGGAGTCAACGGCTACGTCCTGATACAGACCATTTAAGCCCCCTGCTTTAAGAGTGCTTGCGAGGCGATGCCCGATGTGGCATCGCCTCTTTTTTTATCCAGGAGGCCACTGCATGGGACGGCCGCCGAGCAAGTGGACGTGGAGGTGATCGACCGTTTGCCCTCCGTCGGCACCGGCGTTGATGACCAAGCGGTAGCCCGCTGCGGCTAGGCCCTGCTCTTCGGCGATCTGGCTGGCCTTGAGCAGCAGGTGGCCGAGCAGGTGGCCGTGCTCGGGGGCGGCGTGTTGCACGCCGGCGACGACTTCCTTGGGTATGACGAGGATGTGCGTCGGGGCTTGGGGTTGGATGTCGCGGAAAGCCAGACAGTCGTCGTCCTCATAGACGATGTCGGCGGGAATTTCGCGGCGGATGATTTTGCTAAAAATGGTCTCCTCGCTCATCGGCCTTTCTCACATGGATTAGGGGCTTGGTTGCGGCGGATTATAGGCGCGGCGGCTGGAGACGTCAAGCGGACGTAGCTATGGATTTGAGCATCGTCATACCTGCGTACAACGAAGAGAAGCGGATTCTCATTGCCTTGGAGCAGACGCTCGCGTTGCTGCAGCAGCGTCCGTGGTCCTGTGAATTGCTGGTCGTAGATGATGGCAGCACCGACCGTACGGTCGCCTGTGTTGCGGAGTACGCCCGCGCGCACCCGCAGGTTCGCTGCGTGCAAAACGACCGCAACCGAGGCAAGGGCTATTCTGTGCAGCACGGCGTGGCCGAGGCTCAGGGTCGCTACATCGGCTTTATGGACGGCGACTACAAGACCGACATTGCCGCGCTCGATCAGGTGATGCCTCTATTGGAAGCAGGGTGGGACGGAGTGATCGGCGATCGGACGCTGAGCGCGACGGAATTCGTCGTCGCGCGCCGACGCTATCGGCAGTGGGGGACCGAGGCGTTTGGCTGGCTCTTGCGCGCGCTGATGGGGTTGGGCGAGTTCAGCGATACGCAGTGTGGGTTTAAGTTTTTTCAGGCCGAGGTAGTGCGCGATCTTTGCGCGCGGCAGCAGATCGCTGGGTTTATGTTCGACGTGGAGCTACTGCTGCTGGCGCGCCAATCGGGCTACCGCATTGCGAAGATCCCCGTAAAATGGCGTTTCGACCCGGACAGCCGCTTTAATCCGGTGACCGGGACGCTGGCCAATCTCAAGGATTTGGCGCGGATCCGTTGGGTGCATCGCCGCCGGTCCTGAGCGGTCAAATGCTGTCGTCAATCTCGCGGATCAAAGCAGCTAAGCGCCCTAGGCATACGGTGAGAAAAATCTCTTGGGCAACGGGCGACTCTTGCCGCACCGGACTGTTGATGAAGCGACCGATGGCGATGAGAATCACGTACACCGAGAGTACGTCGTAGGCTTGGTCCCTAGTGGCAGAGAGTCCGTCGCGCACGGTGCGACGGATTTGCCGCATGGCCTCGACTAGCGCCTCGGCCTTTTCCTCTTCATAAGCGACGACCACCTCCCGACACAAGGTCTTTAACTGCGTGCGGTATTCGGCATTGATGCAGCGGGCTTTGCCCAAGGAGTCCGTTGCCCGGCGCAGCAGACGGGTGATGGCGGCGACGCGGTCGGTATCCTCGCGCGAGAGCAAGCGGTAGAATTGGTCTCCAGCGCCTAGCGCACGGCAGACCCCGTTGAGTAGCTGCAAGCGCACGGCCGGGGAGGGGAAGTCGGTCAGACGGCCTAGCGCGGGTCGGACGATGCGGCGGTCTTGGCGCTCGCTGAGGACGTCGACCAGCGTCGGGAATGTCAATGGGTCGAAATCGCTGCCAAAGTGCCAGAACAGTAGCTCGCGGACTTCGTCCCCACGGATGCTGGCTAGGCCGCGGATAGCGCTGATGCGCACCCGGGGATCGGCGTCGCTCAGTGCATCGACCAGCGGATCGATGCTCGTGGAGGATCCGAGGCGGCCCAGCGCCTCGGCGGCTTCGCTGCGGATGTCCGAGGCCCCGTCGAGCAGTTCGCGCACCAAGGGTTCGGTGGCGCTTTCCGATCGGCTCTCGCCCAAGGCGCGGGCCGCGGCGCGGCGCACCCGGGGACTAGCGTCGGCTAGCGCTTGGACCAATTGCTCGATGGCGAGGGGGTTGCCCGAACGGCCTAGGGCCTCGGCAGCGCGCGCTCTGGTTCCCTCGGCCGTGGCTAGGCTGAAGATGGTGGCGTTGTACGCGTAGCTGAGGACATTGCCGCGCAGCATCCGCGAGAGCAGGCTGCGCGAAGTCGCACTCCGCGCGTCCTTGACAGTGCGGAGGATGAACAAAGGCACTAGCCGGACCAAGGCGCTGAGGGCAAAGATGACTTGCAAATCGCCCATGGGTACGCCGAACACAGAAAAGCGCAAGCCCTCTAGTTGGGCGACGAGCAGGCCGCCCAACAAGGGGCCGAGCGCACCCATTAAGTTGACCGTCACCGACCAAGTTGCTAGATACATCGTGCGTCTCTCGCCTTGGGGCAGCAGGCCGTAGAGCAGGGGGTTGATGCCCACTCCGATCCCGGAGAATAGAATGCCGCTCAGGACCAAGGCCACAGGTACCAAGTGGTAAGCCCCTGGCTGATTAAAGGTCCAGATAAGAGGCAGGAACGCAGCCGGCGTCATCAGAATTTGCAGGACGGGTCTGGCACCGAAGCGGTCGATGAGGCCAGCCCAGAGCCGGTAGCCAGCAATGCTGGTCAGCATGAACAGGGCGTTGAAAATCGAGACCTCGGTATAGGAGATCTGCAGGCGGTCGAGCATGAAGACGCTGTAGAGCGGTCCAGCTAGGCCAATGCCAAAGGTCCACAGGCCAAAAAAGAGAGCGGCGCGGCGGAAGTTGGCGTCGTAGAAGGGCAGCACAAGGTCGCGCAAGCGCGTGCTTTGTTCGTCGCTGGCGGTTGTCTGTTGGGGAAAGGGGGCGCGGAGAAGGTTTAAGTAGCCCAAGAATCCAAAGAGCGACCCAGCGGCAAAGACCCAGACAAAGCCGCCGCCGGGGAAAAAGTCGAGGAATTGGCCGATCGCAAAACCGGCAATCATAGCTACTATGGTGCTGACGATGGTCTGGCGGCTGGCAAAGCGCGCGCGGATATTCTCCGGCACGGCGTTGGCAATCCAAGTGCTGTAAAAGGGCGAGATCGCATAGCCGCTGAACATGCTGAGGCAGACCATGGCTACCAAGGCCGGGAGACGATACTGCTCTGGGACGAAGAGGGGGATGATCAGTGGTAGCCCGCGGAAGACGATTTCCACGTAGCCGCCGAAGACGACAAAGCGCTTCTTGTCGCGGACGCGGGCGCTCAACAAGGGCGCGAGCAATTGCGTCAGGGCCAAGAAATACGCGGCGGAGGTGAAGAGGGCGATAAAGGCACCGTCGGCCCCTAAGTACAGCGCGAAGCCAGTAAAGGCCGCCGTCCCCAGCCCACAAGCTTGCCCCCAAGCGCCCCACAAGCCGCTGGCGACGACGAAGGAGCGGAGGGCGCGATGCACTTGGCCGCGCGAGAGCGAAGGAGCATTTTTCATAGACAAAAAATATCGTTGCGATGTCAGTAAAGGGCAACGAAGTTTGCCCGTAGGATTTTATTGAAACCACAAC
>JAPOYQ010000849.1 GCA_026706505.1 Gemmatimonadota bacterium | reverse complement strand
TGACGTCGCCGACGGGGACGAGGTCGCAGAAGGCCAGACCCTCGTCCGCTTGCAGGGGCGCGCTCGTTCGCTCTTGGCTGGGGAGCGCACTGCGCTCAATTTTCTGCAACAGCTTTCGGGCGTGGCCACTCTGACCCGGCGCTATGTGGAGGCCCTAAACGGCACGGCTACGCGCATCACTGATACCCGCAAAACCACGCCGGGCTGGCGGCACTTGCAGAAATGGGCCGTGCGCTTGGGTGGGGGCGTCAATCACCGCATGGGCCTGTACGACGCCGTGCTGATCAAGGAAAACCACGCCGCGGCCGCGGGCGGCGTCCGCGCTGCCATCCGCGAGGCTCGGGGCCAAGCAGCGCCGGTCTACGTGGAGGCCGAAAATCTCGCGGAGGTCGAGGAGGCCCTAGCGGGCGGCCCGGATCGCATCCTGCTCGACAACATGGACGCGCCGACCCTGTGCCGGGCCGTAGCGCTCATCCGCGCCGCCAATCCTGCCATTGAGATTGAGGCCACTGGCGGTTATACCTTGGCGACCGTGCGCGAGGCCGCTGCCGCTGGGGTGGACTTCGTCTCGATCGGCATTCTGACGCATTCGGCACCGGCGTTGGATTTGAGCATGCTTTTTGAGGGATAGAAGCGACCGGGTAATCTAACCGTCCTGCCACTTGCGATAGGGATTGCGCACGAGGTTGGCGTTGTAATAGCGCGGATCGTCCGATACTTCGACGCCGGCCCAAGGAGGTTTCTCCACGACTTCTTCTTGGCTGTTCAGTTCGACTTCGGCGAGCACTAGCCCCTCGTTTTCTCCAGAAAATACGTCGATGGTCCAGACCTTGCCCGCCCACGGCAAGGTATAGCGCGTCTTTTCGATGTGTGGCTGCTGACACAGAGTTGCCAGGATACTCTCAGCGTCTTGGCGCGGGATTTCGTATTCGTACTCGCGACGCGATATGCCGCTAGTCGCCCCCTTGAGCGTGAGAACTGCCCGTTCGCCCTCGACCCGCACGCGCACTACGCCGCCGTCTTGGATGGGAATGTAGCCCTGCCGGAAGGCAACGCCCGCTAGCTGATCGAGGCAAGAGCGGTCGGTTACGAGGTACTTGCGCTCGATTTCCCAGGACGTCACGATTCTTGCTCCTTTAAGTGCTTGGACAACCCACGGGCCAAATCGCCGCGCAAGACACCGATCACTTGGGCGTCCTCGCGGCCAAAGCCCTGCGTCAGCACTTCCATCGCCTGTACTTGAAAGACGCGCGTACCCCCGCGTTCTAAGCGAGTCAGTTCGCGCAACGTCCGCTGCGCTAGATCGCTGCTGGCAAATACAAAGGCCAGTCCCTTGGCGCGGCGCACGGCCGACAGGCCGACGACCGTAGCCCCAGAGCGGCAGCCGATCCCCAAGAGCGCGGACAGTTGCGCAGTTGGGTCGAGGTGGGGTAGCTCTTGCTCAGACAAAGGCTGGCGTGATGGGCACTGACCCGCGCGCCGCCGAAATATTGGCTGCTTCGAGGACGCCGATTACCCGGCCCGCGGATTCGGGGGTAATGACGAGGTCGGCGCGACCCCGCAAATGCGCGAAAATGTTTTCGTAGTACGCGTCCCAATTGGACTCGGCGAAGGGCACCTCGGCACTCATCTGGCGGCCGTTGATCACCGTCTTGACGAGGTACTTGCCGCCCGCATCCTCGATCGCGCCCTTGGTGCCCAGCACCCGCCAGCGCGGCCGCGGACTCATAGACAGGTTGGACATGGTCAGAGTGACGGTGCAGCCGCTGTGGAAGCGCAGCGTGTATTCGGAGTGATCTTCGTTGTCGTATTTTTTCCATGCGGGATTTTTGACTTGAAAGCCGCTGACCGAGGTGATTTTTTCCGGGACGATATTCAAAATCCAATCCGTAAAATGCGCGCCCCAGTCGTAGATGGCCCCGCCGGAGATTTTGCGATTGGCGCGCCACCAAGTTCCCTGCTCGCCGTAGCCGTAAAATCCAGCTTCGATGCGGAAGACGGGACCGATGATTTGCTCTTTGAGGATTAGATCGCGCAGCACCACAAAGTCGCCGTCCCAGCGCCGGTTGTGAAACGTCGAGAGCAGGACCTTGTTCTTTTTGGCCGCCGCCTGCATGCGTTTGACTTCGGCGCTGGTGATGGCGAGGGGCTTCTCGCAGACCACGTGGACCCCGGCATTGAGGCACTGCACTGCTAGCTTGGCGTGCGTGTTGTGCGGGGTGATGATGGTTACCAAGTCCAAGTTTGCGTTCCGTAGCATGGTGCCGACGCGGCCGTAGGTCTTGATGCCGGGGAAGTCCTCTTCGGCCGCTTGACGCCGCTCGGGGTCTAGCTCGCAAACAGCGGCCACTTCTACGCCCTCGTTTTTGGCCATGGAGGTCAAGTGCAACTGACCCATATTGAACGCGCTGCTATAGCCTATGACACCTACGCGGAAGTGCTCCTGTTTTTTTGCCGCCACAATGTGCTCCTCTGTTTAAGGGATTTGAAGCCGCGAATCTGCAAAATGCCGCTGTGCGCGTCAATGCAGTGGGTTTGTCCACGTCCTAGTCTTTTACTATGTTGAACGCAGCAAAATTGTCCTCTCCACAATTAAAATCCCACACGACAGATGGAAATAAAACTAACGAGAAAAGACCTAGCCTTCATCGGCGGCTGCGTGCTCGTTGCCGCCGTTAGTTTGGCCGTTGGAGTTCACTACTTCTACCAGGCTTTTCCCGAAGCCTCAATTGACTTCCGCGTCACTCGCGACGAGGCCGAGGAGCAGGCAGCCGATTTTATCACTGCCCGCGGCTTTGATCTGGCCGACTATCGCCACAGCGCCATTTTCCGCTACGACAACGATACCAAGACCTTTCTCGAACGCGAGTTGGGTCTGGAGGGGGCCACGCAGGTCATTGGCAATCCCGTGCAGTTGTGGCGCTGGAGCAACCGCTGGGTGCGGGAATTGGAAAAGGAGGAATTTCAGGCCACGGTTACGACTTCTGGCGAGCTCGTCAGTTTTAGCCATCTCATCGAGGAAGAAGCGCCCGGCGCGAGCTTAGAAGAAGCCGAAGCCCGCCGTTTGGCCGAAGCCTTTCTCACCGCTGAGCTTGGCCGCGACCTCGCCGCGCTCGAATTCGTAGAAGTCCAGACTCAGGAACGACCTAACCGCATCGACCACACCTTTAGCTGGAAACTGCGCGACTTTGCCGTTGGCGAGGCCTACTACCGCTTCTACGTGCGGCTGCAAGGCGACCAGATCGGCGGCTTTGGCGAGTATCTCAAAATCCCCGAGGCTTGGGAGCGCGACTACGCCGATTTGCGGTCTCGCAACGAGACCACAGGCTTAGTGGCTGGGACCTTACTCATCCTGACCATACTGGCGATGCTGGTTTCGTTCTTTATCGGCGTTCGCGCCCGAGACATCCGCTGGAAGACCGCGGCGATCTTCGGGGCTATCGCCGCGGTCCTGACGCTGCTGGCCCAACTCAACAACCTGCCGCTGACCGCGTTTGACTACGACACGACCGATACATACGGGTCTTTTTTGACGGGACAGTTGCTAAACAGTCTGTTCGCCGCTGCTGCCCAAGGCATTCTCATCTTTTTTCTCACCGCGGCGGCCGAGCCTTTGTACCGACGGTACTACGCGAACCAAATCCAGATCGGGGGCCAGTTTACGCCAGCGGGCTTGCGCACTAAGCGCTTTCTCCTCGGCACCATTCTCGGCTTGGCCATGACCCCCGCCTTCTTGGCTTACCAAGTACTCTTTTACATCACAGCCGAGCAATTCGGCGCTTGGGGTCCGGCGTACATTCCCTACAGCGAGATGGTCAACACGTATATCCCGTGGATCATGGTGCTGTTGATCGGCTTTATGCCCGCGGTCTCCGAGGAGTTTATATCCCGGGCGTTTTCGATTCCCTTCCTGCACAAATACCTCAAGTTCCGCTGGGTTGCGGTCGTCATCGCGGGCCTTATATGGGGATTTGCTCATGCTAACTATCCGCAGCAGCCCTTTTACATTCGCGGCATTGAGGTGGGCATCGCCGGTATTGTCGTCGGTTATATTTTTCTTCGCTTCGGAATTCTCGCCCCTCTCGTATGGCACTACACGATTGACGCCCTGTACACGTCCCTAATCCTCTTCCGCTCGTCCAATAGCTACTTCGTCGTTTCAGCGGCCTTGTCGGCGGGTCTGATGCTTCTGCCCTTGGCGGTGGCGCTCTTCCTCTACCTACGGCAGCGACGCTTCGCAGATCCAACACCCTTGCTCAACAAAAGCGCTGCGCCCCCCGTCTCGGAAGCCGCCGCGGACGAGCCTACAGCGCAACAGCCCACAGCTCCGACCCCCGCGTTTGTCTATACCCCGCTGTCTAAACGACGCCTAGGTTGGGCCGCCGCGGTGGTCGTGGTCTCGCTGGGCTTTTTCACCCTCGAATACGAGAAGCCGCTCGACTTTGTCGATGTCCACCTGACCCAGGGCGAAGCCGAGGCCAAGGCCGTTGAGCATCTAGAGGAGACCGGCGCGGATGCCTCGGCATACGAGGTGGTTACCTACTATCAAAACCAACCGGACGCGCTGGCGATCCGGTACATCCTAGAGCGCGACTCGGTGGCCGTGGTCAATCGCCTATATCGAGAAGATCTTTTGGCCAGCTTGTGGGTGACGCGCTTTTTTCGCTATGGAGAAAAGGAGGAATACCGGGTCGCCGTCCATCCCGAAGACGGCTCTCTCTACAGCATAAACCACCTGTTGGCCGAAGAGGCCGAGGGTGCGGACCTCGAAGAGGTACAAGCACAGGCAATAGCCGTTCAGCACCTACGTGCCTTCGGCTTTGACGTCGAGCAATTGGAGCTCAAGGAATCCTCGTCGGAAAAGCTGCCCAACCGCCGCGATCACCGCTTCGTCTTTGAAGCTATCGAGGGCGACCCGCGCAACGTCGATGAGCTGCGCTATCGAGTGCGGGTCAACGTTGCTGGCGACGAGCCGGCTTCTATCTATCGCTTCCTCAAAGTGCCCGAGGATTGGCGGCGTGAGCACCAGGAGAGCACCACGCTCAAAACCGCGCTTTCCGGCCTACTCATCGTCTTGATTGCCGCGGTGGTGATCCACGGCCTGTGGCTGCTCGTGCGCCGCGTGCGGAACGAGGGCATAGTTTGGTCTCCGCTGATCAAAATCGCCGCGATTGTCGCGGCCTTCTTAGTACTCGAATTTCTCAATGGCCTGTCGGTTGTCGAACGCGCCTACGATACCCGCCTTACGCTGCCGATCTTTACCATTACCCAGATACTCAGCATTGTCTTGGGCAGCTTGGGGGTCGGCTTGATGATTCTCGCAGCTCTCGGCTTGGCCACTAGCCTCTATCCAGACTGGCCGGCGCGCCTGCGAGCCGCGCGTCGCGTGCCTGAATTCCGCGACGCTGTCGTCGGGGTCGCGCTGATCCTCGTCGCCAGAGAGGCGTGGCAGCACTTGCGCGGCTACGTAGAGAGCCGATTCATCGCCTCCGACCCGACCCTCGGCTTTGGGCTACCCTCTGGATTGGACCAGTATCTGCCCTTTTGGAATTCCCTGTCCGACGGCGTAACGAACGCCATCTTCCTCCCGATTCTCGCTGGCTTGGCGCTCTACTATAGCCGCTTCGTAATAAAAAAGAGGCTCTATGCAGTCGTGGCGGGCTTGGGGGTGGGATTGATTATGTCCGGAGGCAACGCCGTTCACTTCGACGAATTCCTCTTTGAGTTGTTGACGTTTGTCACCAGCGTTGGCTTCGTCGTCGCTGCAATCGTCTTGCTCTTGCGGAACAACCTCCTTGCCTACGTGTTACTGGGGTTTGTCTCGGTGCACTCGGCGGCCCAGAGCCTCGGCGCGTTGTCTGCGCCGGCCTATCAGTTGCAAGCCGGCATTCTGTTGCTGCTGATTCTTTTGGTGGTCTTCTGTCTGTGGTGGCGCTTGGGTGCTGAGCGCGAGGCGTCCTAGGCGCGGGTGATGGAGCTTATTTCCCACGCTGCCCTGCTGTGGGCATCGTTCGAGCGCCTAGTGGCGGGGATTCCGCGCTTCCTCATCTTCGCCACGGCGACGTACATCATCCTCTATTTTACAACGCTGGCCTTGGTCGCTGGGGTGCATCGGCACTGGTGGCGGGTCACTTGGTTCCGCCGTCTGTTCTACTGGCAGTTTCCCGTGGCCTTATTGGGCGCGGTGTTCCGCGTCCTGAGCCGCTACTACGATGTGCCTTGGCTTTGGGCTATCGGTACGAGCCTGTTCTCGGCCCTCACTCTTTACCTCGGGGCCTTCTTCATCGCCGCACTGCTGATGACGCCGGTTGTCTTGGGCGTTTTGCTCTACGATCGCTTGCGGCAAGGAGGGGCAGAGGAACCTAGCTCGTTTGAGCGACGGCGCTTTCTCAGCCGTGGCCTCGCTGTGGTGCCCGCTCTTGGGGCGGTGGGTGTCAGCCACGGCATCTACACCTCCTGCACTCGCGCGCGCATGCCTGTGGTGCCGCTCCACTATCCCGGTCTGCCTGCCGAGCTAGAGGGCTTAAAGATCCTCCATCTCAGCGACATGCACATTGGGCCGTACGTCCAACTCGCCGACCTCGAAGCCCTGCTCGTGCGTGTGGCTCAAGCCGCACCGGACTTGATCGCGATCACCGGCGATGTATGCGACCACAACCCGGATTACTTGGCGACCCTGCGCCTGATCGAAAGCGTGCCGACTCGGCTTGGGACCTACGCCAGTTTAGGCAACCACGAGTACATGCGCGGCATCCGCCGCATTCGCCGGCACTTCGACCAGACTGCGATTCCCTTGCTCGTGAACGAAGGGCTATCGGTGCCTGTGGGCGCGGCAACGCTCTACCTCGGCGGGGTTGACGATCCGCGCTTTCTGCGCAGTCCGGCGTCCTACGCGCAACTCCGCAACTCGGTGGAAAAGGCCGTAAGCGAGTCGCCGAGCGATGCCTTCACTGTGTTGCTGAGCCACCGCTCGCAGGCCCTCGACTACGCCGCGCCCCTCGGCGGCACTGACTTGATTTTGGCCGGCCATACGCATGGTTTTCAGCTAGGCATGGCCGGGCGCAGCTTTTTTGAGCCGTTCTTTCCCGAGCGCTATATCTGGGGGCGCTACGAAAAGGGAACCACTCAGCTCTACACTACGGCCGGCGTTGGACACTGGCTGCCCTTCCGCTTCGGCTGCCCGCCCGAGGCCCCGATTATCACCCTGCACCGAGCGTAGGGGCAATCCTTGTGGTTGCCCTCGTTCCAAACAGCACGAGGAATGTTAAAAATGCCTCTTAGCGAAAGGAAACTACCATGCGCATACTCGTAACCGGCGCGGCCGGTAGCGTCGGCTCTAACGTAGCCCGCGGCCTCAAGAATCGCCACGAGGTGCGCGGCCACGACCGCGTGCCTATGCCCGACCTCATGGATACCTTCGTCTCGGACCTCACCGACTTTGACTCTGTGCTAGAGGCCACGCGCGGTGTGGATGCCGTCGCCCACATTGGGGGTCTGCCCGGCGGTAGCGAGTGGGAGCCCATGCTGCAGAGCAACTTCATCGGCACGTACAACGTCTTTGAGGCCGCTCGCCAAAACGGCGTCAAGCGCGTCGCCTATGCCAGCCGCGCAGGGGTCTTGGGCCTCTATCCGCGCAGCATCCACCGCACGGTCGATATGACTACCACTCCAGTGGGTATCTACACGGTCAGCAAGATTTTCGGCGAGGCGCTGGCCCACTCTTTTGCCCATCAGCACGACATGGAATTTGTCTGCGTGCGCATCGGCAATTTCAACCTCAAGCGCGACCAACCCGAACACCCGCACCATCTCAGCCACCGCGATTGCGTGCGGGTTTTTGAGCAGGCGCTGATTCATCCGGGCGTGAAGTTCGAAATCGTCTTTGGGGTGTCGGGCAGCAACTGGCCGCTCTACGACGTGGAACACGGGAAAAGGGCGATTGGGTATGAGCCGCAGGATTATTCGGAGGTGCCGGAAGAGGAGTGGGGGAGGTAGGGTTGCTCAGACTGCCAATGAGACGCCGACGGCGATAAAGTGCGTTGGATGCTTGGGCTTGAGACAATGAGGCTCTTTCGCTTGACACCCCCCGAGTCCCTGGTACATTTCACAACATCACTAAAAAGCTACATTAGGCGGGTATCTCTTTACAATAGAGATACCCGCCTAAAAACATACAATTGGACGTTACAGTAGTTAGAAAAAACGATATGACAAATTCGGAACTTCAGAAAAGTCGAGAGATTCTCGAAAGTTTGACAGTCGAGAGCTTGCAAACCTCAGAAGGCCAGGAAGAATTTAATCAGGCGGCGGGAAAGTACATCCGCAGCAAAATCAAAAAGATGTCGCTCTTTTACAAGGTGATACCCCCCCGATTCGTAACCGAAGATGAATTGGTAGGCATCCCTGGCAACGCGACGGGTGAGCAGCCTGATCTAAGATGCTTCATGCCCAGTGTACAGTTGCTCATGCCGGTACCAGTCATAGCGATGTTAATGGACATGCGTGGCGAACCAGCCCCCAAGTATATAGACGGTGACCAGCAGCTTCCCATCCCGATACGTTCCGTCGAGACCAAGTGGTTTGAAAAGACCACCGAGGAACTTTCAGGCTCTAGCATCCTGAAGGTTGTCGAGGAGATGGCCTCTTGGGAAGCCGAGGAGCGCGACAGGAAATTTCTAGAGTACTGCGGACGGGCGGTCGCGCAATCGAAACAGGTACTCCCCGCCAATGGCCCTCGCCCTCTGCAGCGCAGCGATCTCATCGATATTAAGCGTCTAGCTGTGAAGAATCAGATTGGGTCTAGGGTGGTACTTTTATTGTCCGAAATGGTCTTCAGGGCTTTGGAAGACTTTGCTGGGAGTAGTGACATGACGTGCATCCCTTCAAGCAAGAAGGAGCTCTTTGATACCTTCGACAACGGCAAGCCTGCTTCAACAGTATGGTCGTTTCCAGCACCGGAATTCTTGGGATACAATCTGTATTGCGGGAATTACAAGGTCCAAAGCCAGAGGAAAGCGAACGGATGGAGGTTCATAGGATGGGAGATGGTTGGTGCAGGCATTGGCAATATCAATGGTATTACTAAGCTCACCATAGCGTCGTCTCACCGCTTGGGCTTCATGGCCGGAGAGATCAAAGTCCCCGACGACTTCGACAGTATGGGTGGTCCTGAGATAGAGAAAATGTTCGGGGGAGGATGAGTGGCTTTATTACTGGATACCCATCTGTTGCTGTGGGCGGCGGGCGACCCAGGGCGGTTGTCATCAGAAGCTCAGGACCTTCTTAGTGACCCCGCTACGGAGCTGATATTCAGCACCGCAAGCATTTGGGAGGTCGTCATCAAGAGCGCACTCGGCAGAGACGACTTTCGCGTTGACCCACGGCAGTTGCGGGATGGACTGATACAAAACGACTACAGCGAACTAGAGATTCGATCCGAACACGCGCTCGCTGTCGGGTCTCTGCCGCTGATTCACAAAGACCCCTTCGACCGCATACTCATAGCGCAAGCGCAGGTCGAAAATGTCACGCTGCTTACCACGGACGACAAGATGGCCCGCTATTCCGGTCCCATCCAAGTGGTCTGATAGACTACCAAACATCGCAGAATACCAGACGATGTTTTGACGGCTATATGTGGCACCTGCGCCCGCCATGCCGTTACGTAATCGCGTGGAATCATACATCCACCTCAATCTCGGTGTTGACGAGCAGCCGCCAGTCCTTGGCGCGCGTCCCGTGGTCGCTGGCGGATGGCAGTAGTAGAGCAGTGTCGCGCGCTTGCTGCCGCACGTGAGCCTTCAAGGGCAACGTCTTGTCCGCTGCGCCGACGAGTTCGAGCAGGTAGCCAAGACGCTGTGCCCAAGGGATAGGAGCCGTTCGCGCTGCTGTTACCAGTAGATCTGGATTGATGCGCTCGGCGAGTTCGGAGAGGACGGTCGCGGCTTGATCTAGCCCGCCGATACGCTTTTCATAACCGACTAGATCAACCGCGGTTGCCTCAATGCTTGAGGCTAGAATCGTTCCGCGCGGCGTATTGAAACTCTGAACCGGTACGTCGATAATGCGCTTACGTGCTATAAAGGAGACTTCGACGGTGCCACAGGAGATCGGTCGGCGGTTCCCGGCGAGAGCCACTT